>JASIGS010000003.1 GCA_030052355.1 Streptosporangiaceae bacterium
TGGGTCGCCTTCTGTCAGGTGAGGAAATGTGCGGTCGGTACGCCTCGGCGCGCAAGCGCATTGAGCTCCTCGAGGAGTTCAGCGTTGAGCGCGACAAGGCTGGCGAGCCGCTTCAGCCTGACTACAACGTGGCGCCCACCAAGCCGGTCTACGCCGTGCTCAGCCGGGTCGCGAATTCGCGCGACGGCGCTGTCGACTCCTCGAGCCAGGCAGCGAGCTCGGAGCAGCCGGAGCGCCAGCTGCGCGTGGTCCGCTGGGGGCTCGTCCCGTTCTGGGCCAAGGATCCCAAGATCGGGAGCCGGATGATCAATGCCCGGGCTGAGACGGTGGCTGACAAGCCAGCCTTCCGCCGGGCGTTCGCCCAGCGCCGGTGCCTGCTTCCAGCCGACGGCTACTACGAGTGGCAGGCGGTGCCGGGCACGGCCAAGCAACCGTTCTTCATCACGCGCACAGACGCGCGGCCGCTGGCTTTCGCCGGCCTGTACGAGCTGTGGTACGACCGATCGGTACCGGACGACGATCCCGGTGCCGTGCTGTGGACGGCCACGATCATCACCACGAGCGCCCCTGACGAGTTCGGCCAGATCCACGACCGGATGCCCATGATCGTCGATCCGTCTGGCTGGACGGACTGGCTGGATCCGGTCAACACCGACACGGCCGACCTGCGCGGGCTGCTGACGCCCGCGGCGGTCAGCGGGCTGACCACGTACCCGGTATCTACCGCGGTCAACTCGGTCCGCAATAACGGAGCGGATCTCATTAGGCCCCTGGACCCCGGCCTGGTCGCGCAGTTAGCAGCAGCGGCCAGGGCTGACGGGCCTTCGGCTGGCCAGTTCCTGGGACTAAGCGGTAACGGCGCGCTGTCGTAGGCCTGCCGTACGGGCCGCAGCGCAAGCAACGTTCCCCCATCGCGCTGTCGGCCATATGCAGAGAGGAGGCGGGGAGATGGATGTGATGTCGGCACGTCAGCGCTTGGAGGCGATCTGTCTTGAACTGGACAGGTCGATAACGGTGCTGAACGGCGGCGACCATCAGAAGTGGTCCGGAGACTACCCGCAGGACCCGGCCGACGCCGGGGCGAACCTCTCGGAAAACGAGCGGTCAGAGGCGGTGCTGGCGGTGGCCAGGCGGCAGCGGTCAGACGTGCTCGACGCGCTGCAACGGATCGATCTCGGCACCTACGGCACGTGCGTCGACTGCGGCGGCCTGGTCCCTGAAGGGCGGCTGGAGGCCAAGCCGGAGGCGGCCAGGTGTGTGGCCTGCCAGGGCAAGCTGGACCGCCGGCGGCGCTAGAGACGCCGCGGGGCGCCGCTGGCCCGGCGGGCCTGGGACGCCACCGGCGGGCGATGGGCTGGCAGGAATGAAGCCGAGAGGCACGGCGTTTCACCGGGCGTGTCGGTAGTGACTTGTCAGACCCTTGAGGATGTACCGAGGACGGCCGAGCGGGGTGTGCTAACCGCGGGCGTTGTATTCTCCCGGCGAGGTGAGTTGTCGGCCGCAGGGCCGCAGGCCTTCGTTCCGGAAGAGGTGGGTCTGGTCACCGAGACACTAGAGCAGCGCAGTAAGCGGTTCGAGGACGACGTTATGCCGTACCTCGACCAGCTTTACGCAGCGGCCATGCGGATGACCCGCAACCCGGCCGATGCGGAAGACCTGGTGCAGGAGACGTTCGCCAAGGCTTACGCGTCTTTTCACCAGTTCCAGACCGGTACGAACTTGAAGGCGTGGCTTTTCCGGATCCTCACCAACACCTTCATCAACAGCTACCGGAAACGGCAGCGCGAGCCGCAGCGGTCAGGTACCGAGGAGATCGAGGACTGGCAGCTGGCCCGGGCCGCATCCCACACCTCATCAGGCCTGAAGTCCGCGGAGACCGAGGCGCTCGAGCGCCTGCCGGACTCTGACGTCAGGGCCGCCTTGCAGGCGCTGCCCGAAGACTTCCGGCTGGCTGTCTACCTCGCTGACGTCGAGGGTTTCGCGTACAAGGAGATCGCCGACATCATGGGCACTCCGATCGGGACCGTCATGTCGCGGTTGCACCGCGGCCGCAGGCAGCTTCGCGACCTGCTTCAGGACTACGCGGCGGACCGAGGCATGCTCGCCGCGACGTCATCCGGCTCCGGCCCGGCGCCGTCGTCGGATGACGGGTCGGGGAAGGACGCGTCATGAGCTGCGGCAAGCCGCATGAGGTGCCGTGCAGCGAGGTACTCGCGCGCGTCTACTCCTACATCGACGGCGAGATGGAAGACGTCAGCTACGGCCAGATCCGCCAGCACCTCGAGGAATGCGGGCCCTGCCTTCGCGAGTACGGGCTCGAAGAGGTCGTCAAGCGGCTCGTGCACAAGTGCTGCGGACACGAGGCGGTCCCGGAGGAACTGCGGGCCAAGGTGCTCACCAGGATCGCGACGGTGCGTGCCGAGATCGAGACGACCGAGGTCCTGGCGGAGTAGCCGATTCTGGCCCTATGACGCAGTCGTCGACCCTTTTGGTCCTGAAGTAGCGGCATGTCTTGTCGCGCCTATCGCAGTCTCTCTGGGTGACTGTTTTCTCACCTTCCCGCAGATCAGAGCGCAATCGGCGTTCGCCGGGTTACGCTGAGTGGCGAGTGCAGTACTGAACGCGCTGTCGCGTGACGTATTGCGTTGTCGCGTGACCGACTGCGCTGTGCCGTGCCGTGGCGCGCCAGACGCGGCCGCGCCGCCGTGTCAGCACGGCCGGCGACGCTGGCGGCCACGGGAGTGAGGGGGTTTCCGGGGTGATCTCCTGGTCGGCGCGGTTCTATATCGGGCTCGTGGTGCTGGCGACCGCTGCGCTGGTGCCGACGACGCCGCTCGGCGCCGGCCGACCGCACTTCTGGTTCGAGCTCGCCACCCTGCAGTTACTGTTCCTGATCTGCGATTCCACCCCCAGCCCGCTGGCATCCCGACAGGCCAAGTGGTCGCCAAGTTCCTCCGCTACGCTCGCGGCCGTCGTACTTCTCGGCCCGGTCGCAGCGGCACTGGTCGGCGCCGTCTCGGTGATCAGCATCAAGCGCAAGGTACGGCCGGCCGAGCGCCTGTTCAACGGCGCCATGAGCGCCCTGTCCGGCTTCGCCGCCGGCCGGACCTACATCGCCCTGAACGGGCACGTGGGCGTGCCGTACTTCGGCAAGGATCCTTGGACGATCATCGGGCCGTTCGCCGCCGCCGCGGCGGTGCACGTCGTGGTGAACCAGAGCCTCATCTGGGGCATCTACCGGCTCAACCGCGGCCGGGGCACCCGGCCCAGGGAAGCGCTGGAGTCCAGCCTGCCGCTGCTGTTCGTCTCCGACCTCGGCTACGCGGCGCTCGGGCTGATCATCGCGTCCCTGTGGCGGGTGATCGGGCCGTTCGCAGCGGCCCTCGTGCTGGTGCCGCTGTTCGTCGCGCGGTGGGCGATGGGCCAGTTCGCCGAGCAGCAGCGGGCCTACGCGGCCACGATGAACGCGCTCTGCCGGGCCGTCGAAACCAAGGACTTCTACACGCGCGGCCACGGTGACCGGGTGTCCCGCGGCTCTGGCATGATCGCACGGCAGATCGGCATGCGGCCGGCCCGGACCGAGGCGATCATGTTCGCCGGGATGCTGCACGACGTGGGCAAGCTCGGCGTGCCGACCCAGGTGCTGCAGAAGACCGGCCCGCTGACGGAAGACGAGCTCGCCGCCATCCAGTTGCACCCGATGCGCGGCCTGGAGATCGTGCGCGAGATCGGGTTCCTGAACGAGGCGCTGGCCGGCATCATGCATCACCACGAGCGGATCGACGGCCAGGGCTACCCGATGGGCTTCGCCGGCCACGAGATCCCCGAGTTCGCCCGGATCATAGCGGTCGCCGACGCCTTCGACTCGATGACCTCGACGAGGTCCTACCGGAGGGCCAAGAGCATCGACGACGCCGTCAAGGAGTTGCGCAACGGGGCAGGCACGCAGTTCGACCCGCTGCTGGTCGAGGCGTTCATCGCGGCGCTCGGCCGGGAGCACTGGCAGCTGCCCGAGCCGCCAGCGGCCCCGGCCGACGTGCGCATCGTCACCGTGCAGGACCATGACGACCCCACTGCCCCGCTGCGGGTCGTGGAGCTGCCATGACGGGCGGCGCGATGACGAGCCGGACCCCGCACGACAGGTGGGCCTACTGGCAGGCGCTGGACTCGGGCCGGCTGCTGCTGATGGCCGCGGCCGGGATGCTGATCATCGCCGCGTTCGCGCACGCGACGATCAGCAATAACAACCACATCGTCTGGCCGTCGGTGCTGGCGTTCGGTGGTTTCATCGCGTTCGGCGAGCTCCTGCGGCTTGGCCTGCCCGGCAACCGGGAGGCGGCGCCGATCGCGATGGTGGGCGCGATGTCGTACGCGCTGTTGCTGAATGTCCACGACATCGGCCGCGCCAGCCAGGAGGGCCTGGTCGTGGTCGCCGTCGCCGCGGTCGGCATGACAGTCGGCGCCCTGCCGCACATCGCGGCGGGCAGGCCAGCCGGCCTCACCGGCATGTGCACCCGGCTGATCGCGGTGTCCTGCGTGGCCTTCATCTTCCGGCCCATCGCCTCTGACGTCAGGAACCTGCCGTTGTACGTCGAGGTGACCGTGATGGCCGCGCTGGTCGTCTTCGGCTGGCTGGTGGACACCGTGGCCGGGGCGCTGATACGCGCCGATGACATCGGCAGCAGGTTCTCGGTCGCGCTGGTCGACGAGATCAGGCTGCAGTGGCTGCTCGGCGC
>JASIGS010000112.1 GCA_030052355.1 Streptosporangiaceae bacterium
CCCCCCGCGGCTAACCAGAGCCGGCCGGCTGCGGCGTCGGGATCACGTCGATCGTCACCGGCTCGATCCCGGTGATCTCGAAGCCGCCGCGCGCGACGTCGATGGCCAGTCGCGATTTGCCGACCCGCAGCCCGCTGACACGCAGCGGCAGGTACCGGTCCGGCACCTCCGGGGCGCACCACAGCCGGCCGTTGTCCACGTCGGGCGCAAACCTGAGCACGCTGTGCAACAGCAGCAGCGGCGCGGCCGCCGCCCAGGCCTGCGGCGAGCACGAGGTGGGATACGGCACCGGAGCGGCCAGGTCCGCCCGGTCGAAGCCGCAGTACAACTCGGGCAGCCGGTATCCGAACCAGGCGGCGGCGTCCACGATCGCGTCCATGATGCGCTGCGCCTGCTCGACGTACCCGTAGCGCATGAGTCCGGCCGCGCAGATCGCGTTGTCATGCGGCCACACCGAGCCGTTGTGGTAGCTCATCGGGTTGTACGCGCCCATGGAGGTGGCGAGCGTCCGGACACCCCAGCCGCTGAACAGCTCCGGCGACATGAGGTGCCTCGCCACCGCGGCCGCCTTCTCGCTGTCGGCGATCCCGGTCCACAGGCAGTGACCGATGTTGGAGGTCAGCGCGTCGATCTGCCGCTTCTCGGCATCCAGTCCCACGGCGTACCAGCCCTCATCCGGCAGCCAGAACCGCTCGTTGAACAGGCGCTTGAGCTGCTTAGCCTTCTTGCGCCAGTGCGTCGACGCAGCCTCGTCACCGGCGTGCCGGGCGAGCTGGGCCCTGGCCCGGTAGGCGGCGTAGACGTACGCCTGCACCTCAGCCAGCGCGATCGGCGCCTCGGCCATGGTGCCGTCGGCGAAGTTGACCCCGTCGACGGAATCCTTCCAGCCCTGGTTGACCAGGCCGTGGTTGGTCTTGCGGCAGTACTCGACAAAGCCGTCGCCGTCGGCGTCACCATGGTTGTCGATCCACTCCAGAGCGCGGTCGGCGTGCGGCAGCAGCGCGGTTATCGCATTGTCCTTGCCGCCCCAGCGCTGCAATTCGCCCAGCAGCATGACGAATAGCGCCGAGGCGTCCGCGCTGCCGAAGTACGCTGCGCGGCCGCCCAGGGCGAACGACGCGGCCGGCCCGAACCGCACCTCGTGCAGGATCTTGCCCGGCTCCTCCTCCGCCGCCGGGTCGAAGTCATTACCCTGCCACGCCGCGAGGGTGCGCAGCGTGCCGAGAGCGAGCGCCGGATCCCACGGCAGCAGCATCCAGGCGGTCAGCAGCGAGTCGCGGCCGAACAGCGCCATGAACCACGGTGCGCCCGCGGCCACGGCCGGCCACCGGGGGTGCTCGGGATCGAAGATGCGCAGCGCGCCGAGATCCTCGACGGTGCGGCTCAGCAACTCGGCCAGGTTCCGGTCGGGCGTCCGGACCTGAGGGCCGCGCTGCCGCCACTTGCGCAGCCGCTTGGCGGGCCGCGTCCGCTCGATCGTCTTCCCGCGCGGATGCCTGAGCTGCATGGCAACGCCGTCGTCGACGGGCACCGCCTCGACAGTCACGGTGCGCTCGGAATGGCCTGGCACCGACAGCCGCCACTCCAGCGCTCCGCTGTCGCTGACCGACGGGTTCTGGTCACCGATGATCCGCAGTTCCTGGCGGCGTTCCTTGCGACCGCTCGTGATCACCACGCCGGAGTCGGCGAGCGCCGCGGTGGCCGCCTGCCTGGGCCGGGAGCGGCCCTTCACCTCAAATAGGTCGGCGAAGTCCGCCTCGGCCATCAGCGTGAGCCGGAACCGCCTGGCCCTGGCCGCGGTGTTGCGCAGGGTGATGTCCTCCCGCATGCCGTCGCCGACGTAGCGGCGACGGATGACCAGCAGCGTGCTGTCCGCCTTCCCGGCGGGCGGTGGCATCCTGCCCAGGAACGACGCCCCGTAGGGCTCGGGCTGCTGGACGGACAGCGGCTGCGGCTCGATGCCGTCCACGGTCAGCTCCCAGCGCGACAGCATCCTGGTGTCCCGCACGAACAAGCCCTGGGACCGGTCGGGCACCACGTCGCCGCTGCGCTCGCTGATGCAGAACGTCGAGCCCTCGATCAGCGTCACCGGACTGCACGCGCCCTGGCCCGACGGCACCTCCGGAGCGACAAACTGCTCGCTCATCTGGTGGCCTCAGGTAGCTTCGGACAGCCCCGTGGCGCGCGACTGCGCGCGGCCTGACGGCCGCGCGCAGTCCGTTCAGCTGTGCTAGGCGATGACGAGCCGACGGTCGGCCGGCGGGACCCTGTGCAGGAAGCCGCCCTCGGTCTCCAGCATCCGGCGGTAGAGCCGGTCGTGGTCGCGCGCCATCCGGTGCAGCGAGAACCGCCGCTCGGCCGACTCGCGGCACTGGTCACGGTCGATCCCCCCGACCCTATCGATCGCGCTAATCATCTCTGCCTCGTCGCGGCAGAGATACCCGGTCCTGCCGGAATCTATGATCTCGCCAGCGGCGCCGTTGTTGAAGGCAAGCACCGGCGTGGCGCAGGCCAGCGCCTCGGCCATCACCAGGCCGAATGGCTCGCACCAGGTGATCGGGTTGAGCAGCGCGTCGGCGTGGCGCAGCAGTTCGATCCGCTCCTGCTGCGGAATCTCTGCTGGCACCTTGTCCCCGGCGTCGAGCAACGGCCGGACCTCCTGCTCGAAGTAGGCGATCTCCGCCTCCTCGCGCATCTTGGTCGACAGGATGAGCTTGCGGCCCGCCTGCTTCGCGACGCGGACGGCGTGGTGGACGCCCTTGTCCGCCGACATGCGGCCAACGAACATGAGGTAGCCGCCGCCACCAGGGCCCGGCTTGTACAGGTCGAGGTCGATGCCGTGGTGAATCACCCCGGCGATGGGGATGGCGCCGCCGTTCAGGCGGGCCTGCCCGGCCTGCGAGTGCGAGATCGCCGCCACGGATGCGTGCCTGGCGACCTCCTGGAGCACCGGCACCGTCTCCCGGCTGAACGGCCCGTGGTTCGTAGTGACCACCGGCGG
>JASIGS010000113.1 GCA_030052355.1 Streptosporangiaceae bacterium
CCGGGCCTGGAACGCCCGCCGGTAGGACTGCGGGCTGGTGTGCACGGTCCGGCTGAAGTGCTTCCGCAGGTTCGCTGCCGTCGAGAATCCGCTAGCCTCCGCGACTTCGTCGACCGGCACGTCGGTCGTCTCAAGGAGCCGCTGGGCAAACTGGATGCGCTGCCGGAGCAGCCACTGGTACGGCGTCGTGCCGGTGCTGGCCAGGAACCGGCGGGCAAAGGTCCGTGGGCTCATGGCCGAGCGAGCCGCCAGTTCTTCGACGGTGACCGGCTCGTTCAGGTGCTCCTGGAGCCAGGTGACGGTGTCGGCGAACAGACTGGAGCTGTCGAGCTCTGGCATCGGCGCGGCAATGTACTGCGCCTGCCCGCCTTCGCGCTGGGGCGCGACGACGAGTTGGCGGGCAAGCTGGGTGGCGATCTCGGAGCCGTAGTCCTGGCGGACCAGGTGCAGGCACAGGTCGATCCCGGCGGCACTGCCAGCAGAGGTGAGGATGTCGCCGTCATCGACGAACAGCACACCCGGGTCGACCGTTACCTGTGGATACCGCCGCGCCAGGTCGGCGCATTCTGTCCAGTGCGTGGTGGCACGGCGACCGTCGAGCAGCCCGGCGGCTGCCAGCGCGAACGCGCCGGTGCACAGCGACACAACGCGGCTGCCGCGAGCGTGAGCGCGCCGGAGTGCAGCGCAGATCCCGGCCGGGACCTCCGCGGCCACGCTTGGCAGGACGATCACTGTGTCGGCGCTGACGATGTGCTCCGCTCCGTACGGGGCCTGCAGCTCAAATCCTGCGTCGACCGTGACACGCCCTGGCGTCAGCGTGCACACCCGCGAGCGATACCAGGGAACACCGAGTATCTCCGACCAGTGGCTGCCGAACACTTCGCACGCAATCCCGAGCTCGAAGGCGGTGGCCCCGTCATAGACCACGATGGCGACGGTGTGCTCGCGATGTCGCGGTGGCGTGGCGCGGGCCGAGCTCGGGTCGTTCCTGACCCTCGCGGCCAGATTGGCAGTATCGTTGCGCACAGAGTCAATTCTGCCACTTACCGCTGGCTGTGTCGACCGCGAGGATTGCAGCATGAAAGCACAGCTGTTGTACGAATCCCCTGCTCACGACACCACGCCGAAGCTTGAGCGGCCATGGGACCGGCTGCTGGCGGGCGCGCTCGCCCCGTCCCTAGATCGCCAGCTCGCGGCCGGGCGCCCGCCGCGATCCAGCCAGACCCTGGCCATCCGCGCCCGCGAGATCGCCACGCCGACTGCCCGGCGCGAACTCGCCCGGCGCTGGACCAACGTCCTGGACCAGGCCAGCCGGCAGTCGGTACCGCGCTTTGTGCGCGCGCCCCTGCAACGAGATGCCGTCATCGCCGGGCAGCAGGATCTGCACGAGATGATCTCCGTCCTCACCAGCGGCCGACCCATCGACGCCCGCGGCGCGGCAATGGCGAGCGCGCTCCTCCGCGATGGCACCGGACCCCTGTACAACCGCGGCTCGCTAGTCGACCTCGGCGCGGTCGTGCGCGCGGCGACCCGGCAGATGGAGCCGCTCGCTTGCTCGCTCGGCTGACGAGGACTGACGAGGACCCGGGCCGGCCGCGAGTGCTTCTGCGGGCACCAGCGATCTCAGGAGCATGGCGCACGCGGAATCGTGTCTATGCTCCTTTTATGGAGAATCCGGAACCGGAACTGGCCGATGTCGCGCGGCTCGCACGGCGCTTAGTTAACCGGGCGGTTGAAGCCGCTCGGATGCCAGAACGGCCACTGCGGCGGGTGCTGCTCGACCACCTCGGCGACGACGCGGCCTCGCAGCCCACAGTGTCCGCGACCTGGCAGCCGTATGACCATGTCAACGTCCAGATCGCGCTGGACACCTGGTTGACTGCCTCGCCGGTCCGGCGGCATGACGTTGTCGGCGTCACCGGCGTCAGCATGATGCGGCACATGGACGTGTCAATCGCCGACTTCATTATGTCCACCCGCGAAGGGCTCGGCAGGGCGGGAGCCGGCGGGGTGATCACCACTGCGGTTCCGTGCGGGACGGGTGGGCAGACCCGGTCCTGCGTGAGCAACGGGATCTACCTGGTGCACGACGGAGACATCCCGCTCGCGGTCATGCTGCAGCCCTCGGACCGCGGTCCCCTGCACGCCGACGTCGTGCTCCAGGTGGTCTGCGCTGACATCCGCCGGAGCGAGGCGGTGCTGGACGAGATCCGGCGGCTGGCCGTGGAGCGCAGCGTGTTCCGCGGCCAGGTGCTCACTTTTCAGCCGGAGCTGTTCGGCGTGGCGCGGCAGACCAGGCTCATCAGCTTTCTCCCCCGACCGGCGCTAGACCGTGCCCAGATAGTTCTGCCGGACGGCCTGCTGGAAGAGATCGAGCGGCAGGTGATCGGGATAGGGCGCCACTCCGGCCGCCTGCGCGCCAGCGGCCAGCACATCAGACGCGGCATCTTGCTGCACGGGGTACCGGGAACGGGCAAGACGCACACGGTCAGCTACTTGCTCGGCCAGCTGCCGGATGTGACCGTTATCGCGATCTCGGGCCGGGCGCTAGGCCTGATCACCCAGGCGTGCTCGATGGCCCGCGCGCTGCAGCCCGCTGTCATCGTCGTCGAGGACGTCGACCTGATCGCGGAGGAACGGACCATGGGACGGCCTGGGGAGCATCCGCTGCTGTTCCAGCTGCTCAACGAGATGGAAGGGCTGAACTCCGCGGACGATGTCACGTTCCTGCTGACCAGTAACAGGGCCCAACTGCTCGAGCCCGCGCTCGCCGACCGCCCCGGCCGGGTCGACCTCGCGGTCGAGCTGCCGCTGCCCGACGCCGCAGCCCGGCGCCAGCTAATCGGGCTCTACCAGGGAAACCTCGTGCTGGACGTCACCTGTTTGGACACCGTCATCAAGCGCACCGACGGCGTGACCGCGCCGTTCCTGAAGGAGTTGCTGCGCCGGGCCGCGTTGCTGGCGGCCGAGTCGGATGACCGCGAGGGCACCGCCGATGACGCGGACGACGCTCCGATCCGGGTGACGGACCAGCACCTTACCGTTGCCCTGGATCAGCTGCTGGATAGCCGCAGCCAGCTCACCCGCGTCCTCATCGGTGGGGCGAAGAAGACCTAACCGCCGGGTCGTGGAAGTGCGTCTGCTATGCCTTCATGCTCCGTTCGCGTGGCTCAGCACACCGCGAAGTGACCCTCGATCGGAGCCGACGCGGCAGCTCCGCGGGATGGCCGGACGAGCTACCGGCTGCCGGGCACCGTGCAGACCGCGCCGCGGTCCGCGCCGGATACCAGCGCTGCGTACTTAGCCATTGCTCCGGTGGTGTAGTTCGGCGCAGGCCGCTGCCAGGCAGCCCGGCGGCGAGCCAGTTCCGCCTCGTCGACGCCCAGCTCGAGCCGCCGCTCGACGACGTCGAGCGTGACTGGGTCGCCGTCCCGGACTAGCCCGATCGGGCCGCCGTCCCACGCCTCCGGGGCGACATGGCCGACGCACGCGCCGAAGGTCGCGCCGGAGAACCGGCCGTCCGTCAGCAGCATGACGTCCTTGCCCAGGCCCGCGCCCTTGATCGCCGCGGTGACCGCGAGCATCTCCCGCATGCCCGGCCCGCCCTTGGGCCCCTCATACCGGATGACGAGAGCGTCGCCCTTGCTGACCTCGCCCGCGGTGACCGCCGCGAAGCAGTCCTCTTCGCGCTCGAAGACCCGCGCGCGGCCCTCGAACCGCAGCGTCTCGATACCCGGCGTCTTCACCACGGCGCCGTTCGGGGCGAGCGAGCCGCGCAGCACGGCCAGCCCGCCGTCCGGCTTGAACGGGTCCTTGACCGGCCTTACCACGTTGCCGTCCGGCTCGAACGCGTCGGCCACGTTGTCGCCGAGGGTGCGGCCATTGACCGTCATGGCGTCGCCGTCGAGCAGCCCGGCCGACAGCAGCTCACGCAGGATGACCGGAACGCCGCCGACCTGGTCAAGCTCGCTCATCACGTACAGGCCGGCGGGCCGCACCGAGGCGATCACCGGCGTGCGCCGGCTCACTTCGTCGAAGTCATCGAGACTCAGCTCGACGCCGAGTTCGTGCGCGATGGCGAGCAGGTGCAGCACTGCGTTCGTCGACCCGGCGGTGGCCATCACGACGGTGGCCGCGTTGAGGAACGCCGCCCTCGTCATGATCTGCGATGGTCGCAACCCGGCCGCGAGCGCCGCCACTGCGGCCGCGCCGGTGCGCCGCGCGAGGTCGGTGCGCTCGGCCGATACCGCGGGTGCCGACGCCTCGCCCGGCAGCGTCATGCCGAGCGCCTCGGCGCACATTGACATGGTGTTGGCGGTGTACATGCCCGCGCACGAGCCGGCGCCGGGGCAGGCGGCGCGCTCGACCGCCAGCAGGTCCGCGTCCGTCATGGTGCCGGCGGAGTGCTCGCCGACCGCCTCGAACACGTCCTGGATGGTGATCGACTTGCCGTGTACGTGGCCGGGCAGGATCGTCCCGCCGTAGAGAAAGATCGACGGAATGTCGAGCCGACCGCACGCCATGAGCATGCCGGGCAGTGACTTGTCGCAGCCCGCGATCGTCACCAGCGCGTCGAACTGTTCGGCCTCCACCATCAGCTCAACCGAGTCGGCGATGACCTCGCGAGACACCAGCGAGGCCTTCATGCCCTCGCTGCCCATCGAGATGCCGTCGGACACCGCGATCGTGCCGAACTCCAGCGGCACCGCGCCGGCCTGCCGGACGCCTTCCTTGGCCGCCAACGCGAGCCCGTTCAGGTGCACGTTGCACGGCGTCACCTCGTTCCAAGACGAGGCCACCGCGACCTGCGGGCGCTCCAGGTCGTCCTCCGACAGCCCGACGGCGCGCAGCATCGCCCGCGCGGCGGCGCGCGACGGCCCAGTCGTGAGCGGGCCGGAGCGCGGCCTGGGCAGGTTTGACGGGTGCAAGGGCTGGGTCGGGTGGGACATTTAGACAGCCTCCGAGATCTTGTCGGCCAGCGGCTCTGCGCCGGCCCGCAGCAAGCCATACGCCACGCCATCGGTGAGCGCCTCCCAGGAGGCGGTCACGATGTCATCGGACACCCCGACCGTAGTCCACTCGCCGTCGGCATCCGCGGAAGTCAGCATGACCCGGGTGACCGCGCTGGTCGCCGCCCGGCCGTCGAGGATGCGCACCTTGTAGTCGACCAGGTGAATGCCAGCCAGCTCGGGATAGACCTCCGACAGCCCGCGGCGCAGCGCCTGGTCCAGCGCGTGCACGGGCCCGACGCCCTCGCCCACCGCCACGACCCGGCCGGAGCCGAGCAGCAGCCGCACGATCGCCTCGCTCCGGTCGTCGGCCTCCTGCTGGAATGCCCCGCCGGTTCGTTCCACGACGACCCGGTAGCCCTCCAGCTCGAACCAGGCTGGCAGCACCCCGGCGCTGCGGCGGACCAGCAGCTCGAACGAGGCGTCGGCGGCCTCGAACGCGTACCCGCGGTGCTCGGCCTCCTTCACCTGGTCCAGCACCCGGCCGGCCAGGCCGGGATCGGCCGACAGGTCAAGCCCGAGCTCGGCCGCCTTCGCCAGCACGTTGCTGCGGCCAGCAAGCTCGCTGACCAGGACCTGTGCCTTGTTGCCCACCGCCGCCGGCGGCACATGCGAGTACGCGTCCGGCCGCCGGGCGATGGCCGACGCGTGCAGCCCGGCCTTGGTAGCGAACGCCGACGAGCCCACGTACGGCTGGCGGGCCTCAAACGGCAGGTTCGCCACCTCGGCAATGGCGCGGGCCGTCGTGGCCAGCGCGGCCAGCCGTCCCTCCGGCAGCAGCGAGTAGCCGCGCTTGAGCTCGAGCGAGGCGATGATCGAGAACAGGTCAGCGTTGCCGCAGCGCTCGCCGTATCCGTTCGCGGCGCCCTGGACGTGCACGCTGCCAGCCCCGACCGCGACGACGGAGTTGGCCACCGCGCACGCCGCGTCGTTGTGGAAGTGCACGCCGATCGACAGGCTCGGCCAGCGACGGCACTCCCCC
>JASIGS010000114.1 GCA_030052355.1 Streptosporangiaceae bacterium
CGCCTGGGTGCCAGTCCCGGACGTCGCCGCCCTCGGCCTGCATCCCGGTTTCGCCCTGCACTGGCCGCAGCTGCGCGGCGAGCTCTCGACGGTGACGGTCATCGTGGACGGGGCGAACGTGGTCGGTTCGCGGCCAGACGGCTGGTGGCGCGACCGGGCCGGCGCGGCGGTGCGGCTGGCCCGCGAGCTCGCGCCGCTCGCCGTTGACGGCATCGATGATCTGCCGGACGGCACGGACCCGGCGGCCCGGCTGCTGCCCGCGGGGCCTGCCGCAGGCCCGGCGTCCGGCGAGGAGGTTGAGCAGTCCGGCGAGGTGAGCATGCGGTGGCTGCCCGATGTGGTGCTGGTCGTGGAGGGGGCCGCACGGCCGGCCGCGGTGCCGGCCGCGCGCGGCCCCATCAGGGTCGTGGCCGCTCCCGGCTCGGGCGACGACACCATCGCCGAGCTCGCCGCGTTGACGGCGGGCCGGCGGATCGTCGTCACCGCGGACCGCGAGCTGCGCAGCAGGTGCGTGTCGGCCGGTGCCTCGGTGGCCGGCCCGGGCTGGCTGTTCGGATTGACCGGGCGCTAGCTACCCGGCTGCCTCACCGCACCGCGTTCAGGACCGCGGCGATGCGCTCGATCATCTCGGTGAGGACCGGCTGCGGCGTGGCGAAGTTGAGCCGGAACGAGCCAGCTCCGCCGGCGCCGAACGCGGGTCCGTCCACCACGCTGACCCGCGCGCGCTCGGTGATCAGTTCGCCCGGCGAGGCCGGGAGCTCCGTCCCGGTGCAGCTGAGCCACGCGAGATACGTCCCCTCTGGCGGCCGGTAGCGCACCCGCGGCAGGTGGCGGTGCAGCAGCCCGGCCAGAAGCTGGCGGCTGTCGTCCAGGTAGGCGAGCACCTCGTCAAGCCACTCCTGGCCGTGCCGGAACGCCGCGATGTTCGCGGCGACGCCGGGATTGCTGGCGCCGCGCGAGGCAAACGGCCCCAGCTCATCCCACCGCCGCTGGTCTGCCTGGCCGCCGAGGATGATGACGCCGCACTTGAGGCCGGGCAGGTTCCACGCCTTGGATGCGGAGGTCGCGGTCAGCGTGTGTGACGCCGCCGCATCCGAGGTGGAGGCGTACGGCACGTGCCGCCTGCCCGGGTAGACAAGCGGGGCGTGTATCTCGTCAGCGAACACCCGGCCGCCGTACCGGTCCACGAGGTCGGTGAGCCGGCTCATCTCACCGGTCGTGAACACGCGGCCAAGCGGGTTGTGCGGGTTGCAGAAGATGAGCAGGTGCCCTCCGGCCCGGAACGCGTCCTCGACACCCTCGAGGTCGAGGGAGTAGAAACCCGCGTCATCGTGCATCGGCACCTGAATGATGTCGCGGCCGAGGCGAACCGGCACGGACAGGAACGGCATGTAGGCAGGAGTGGGCAGCACGATCGGGGATCCTGGCCGCGAGAACTGCGTGATGGCGATCTCCAGCGCCCTGATCACGTCGGGGACCGGATGGATCAGCCCTGGATCGACTCGCCAGCCGAAGCGGCGATCGATGAACTCGGCGCACGCATCGGCGAGGTCACTGGCCATGGACGGCGGCAGGTAGCCGAAGTTCGCGTCCGCGGCCAGCCTGGCTAGCGCGTCGAGGATCGGCGGCGCGGCACCGAAGTCCATCTCCGCGACGCCGGCACCGAGGCCGCCGGGTCCGGCCGCGGCCCACTTGGCGCTGCCGCGGGCGCTCAGCGTCGCCGCGGTCGTCGCGTCGATTGCATGCCGCAGGCCCGTGGCCATGCCGCCAGCGTAGTTGTTCGCTAACCGCACCACTTTCACCGTGGTAGCCGGCGCGGTCGAGCTAGCCGCCCGCGGCCCGCTGAGACGCGCCCGCGCAATTGAGGCCCGCACCGATGTGGCACGGGCCTCAACGTTCCCGGGCCCCGCTCTCCCAGGAACACTAAGTTGACGCGCCAGCAGGCCAGCTGGTTTACACGCCTGCTGTCAGTCGCCGGGCCTCCGGGCGAGAACGTGTCCCCCGACCCCAAAACCAGGCATGATGGTCTGAACCACGTGTTCCGGGAGGGGCCGGTCTTGCCGCAGGCGCCATTGGTGGAACCGCTGCGCCGGTGGGATCCGGAGCAGGTCGGTGGCTTCGTGCTGATCGGGCGCCTTGGTGCCGGAGCGATGGGGCAGGTGTACCTCGGCCGGTCGGCGGCCGGCCGCCTGGTCGCGGTCAAGACGATCAAGTCCGAGCTTGCCGAGGAACCGGACTTCCGTACCAGGTTCGGTCAGGAGGTTGCCGCCGCCCGGCGCGTCAGCGGTGCGTTCACGGCTGCGGTCGTGGCCGCCGACTCCGAAGCCGACGTTCCCTGGCTCGCCACGGTCTACGTGCCGGCGCCGTCGCTGAGCAGGCTGGTCCGCAGCTGCGGGGCGCTGCCCGCTGACGCGGTTCGCTGGCTGGCCGCCGGTTGTGCCGAGGCGCTCGAGTCGATTCACGGCGTGGGCCTGGTGCATCGCGACCTGAAGCCGGCCAACGTGCTCGTCGCCCCGGACGGGCCCCGGGTCATCGACTTCGGCGTCGCCAGGGCGGCCGAGCGAATACAGCTCACCGTGACCCGCGGCAGCGTCGGCACGCCCGCTTACATGGCGCCCGAACAGGCCAGGGACACCCGTCAGGCCACCTCGGCCAGTGACGTCTTCTCGCTCGGAGCCACGTTGCTGTTCGCCGCCACGGGCCACGCTCCCTACGACGGGGAGACGGTCATGGACGTGCTGGTGCGACTGGCGACACAGGATCCGGACCTGAGCAGGCTGCCCGCCGAGCTGGCCGACATCGTCGTCCCGTGCCTGGAACGCGACCCACGCAACCGGCCGACGTCGGCGGCTGTCCTGGCGCGGGTGTCGGCCGAGCTGGCCGACAGCGGCGAGCTCGGCGCCGTCCCGCTCCCGCCGCCCGCGGTGCAGCTCATCGCGGAGTACCGGCGGCTGCCGGCGGCGCCGGTTCAGGACGGCCAGGACGACGTCGCCGGGTCGCAGGGTGTCGCGGCGGCTGCCGCCGCGAGCGACTCCGCGGGAGAGCAGACACTCGGCTCGCATCCCATGGTCCCGGTCTCCGCCAGCCCCTCCCGGGCACGCGTGCTGCCCGGATTCGGGCGTGGCGTCCGGGCGGGCGCGGGGCGCGGCCCTGGTGCCGCTGCCAGGCCGAAGAGCGCCGGCAGGCGCGTGCTGCTGGTCGCGCTGGCCTCCGCGCTGGCGTCGGC
>JASIGS010000115.1 GCA_030052355.1 Streptosporangiaceae bacterium
TCGGCGAAGAAGCTCCACCAGGCTTGGTCTACCGATCCAGGGTCAGCCAGGTACCTCTGGTAGAGCTCGTCGACGAGCCACTGGTTCGGACCGAAGTCTTCGCGCGCGGCCGAGCCGTTGTGCGGCGGTTCGGTAGCTGGGGCAGTCTGATCCGCGGCGTCGCGCGGAGACTCGGCTGACACGGCAGACTCGGCTGACTCGGCAGACTCGGCTGACACGGCAGACTCGGCGGACACGGCAGACATCGCCCTCTTCCGGAGCTTGATTAGGTCGTTGCGCGCACCGTTAAGGTTACCCGGCGGTCTCCGCTGGCGGCGCGTCGAGCGAGAGCCGCGCTGTACGGACGTTCAGGACGCCATCCGGTCCCTGTCGTGCGGCTCCAGCCAGCTGACGAACGGCCCCTTCGGCACGATCCTCGCCGGGTTGTTCCAGCTCTGGCTCTGGTAGTAGTGCCGCTTGATCTGGCCGAAATCGGTGGTGTCGCCGAATCCCTGCCGCTGGAAAAGGTCGCGGGCGTAGCCCCACAGGTTCTTGTAGTCCGTGAGCCTGTGCAGGTTGCACTTGTACAGCAGGTAGTAGACGGCGTCGAACCTGGCAAGGGTCGGGAACAGCCGCACATCCGCCTCGGTGAGGTGGCTGCCGAGCAGGAACCTTCGCCTGGACAATCGTTCCTCGAGCGCGTCCAGCGTCGCGAACAGCGCGTCGAACGCCTCCTCGTAGGCAGCTTGCGTGGTCGCCAGGCCTGCCTTGTACACGCCGTTGTTGACCGCGTGATAGATCAGCGTGGCAAGCGCGTCGATCTCGCGTCGCTGCTCGGCCGGGTACAGGTTCGGCGTGCCCGGCCGCTGGAACGCTATGAACTCGGTCTCGAACTGGAGCGTGATCTGGGTGAAGTCGTTCGTGACGATGCGCCCGGCCCGCGAGTCCCACAGCAGGGGCAGCGTGAACCTGCCCTGGTAGGAGGCGTCGGAGGCGAGGTAGAGCTCGGACACGTACGCCGCGCCCGTCATCGGGTCGCGCCCGCCCGCGTCGTCAGGGAAGCGCCAGCCGTGCTCGCCCACAACCGGGTTGGTCAGGCTAAGCCCGATCACGCGGTCGAGCCCGAGCGCTCGCCGGACTATCAGCGCGCGCTGCGACCACGGGCACGCGAGCGAGGCGTAGAGCACGTAGCGCGCGGGCTCGGCAAGGAATCCGCTCACTCCGTCGCGGCTGATGGCGCCCGCGATGCTGCCCTGCTGCCTCGCGGGCCCGCCCGCCGGCAGGTGGACTGCAGCTGACTGAGAGGGGTCCGGCAAGCCTCGTCCCCCTCCCTAGCCCGGTGACCGACGCATGATGTCCTATTAGATCCTGCCAAACGACGCAAGTGGGCCGTGTCCGCGCTTTCCTTTTAGGAGCCAGGAACGACCCGTCAGTTCCTCACCGCGGCCGGATGGCCAACGGGCAGGACGTCTTCCCTTCTGTTGGCCAGACTGGGCAACGCTGCCCGGACCTTGGCCGTCTCCTCGGTATCGACGTCGCCTACCGCGATGGCCTCGGACGGGCCCAGGTCGAGCCGGACCACGCCCATCGGGTCGACGAGCAGGCTGCGTCCGACTCCGGTCGGCGCCCTCGTGGGCGGCTCGGACAGATCGGGCACCTGGCCGGCCGCCGCCACCCAGATGGTGTTCTCGATGGCGCGCGCCCGGACGAGGGTGACCCAGTGTTCCTCCTTGAACTGGCCGGCTGCCCACGCGGCCGGCAGCACCAGCAGGTCGGCGCCCGCCACGGCCAGCGCCCTGGCCAGCTCGGGGAAGCGCACGTCGTAGCAGGTCATGAAGCCGACGCGCAGCCCCGCCAGGTCGCCGATGATCGGTTCGTCACCGGCCGCCACGCTGTCAGACTCGCGGTATCCGAGCGCGTCGAACAGGTGGATCTTCCGGTAGACCGCGACCAGGTGCCCGGCCGCGTCGTAGCCGACGGTCGTGTTGTAGGCCCTGCCGTCCGGCGCCGACTCGAAGACGCCGGCGACGACCGCGACCCCAGTCGCCCTGGCTACGTCCGCAAGCCCCCGGCAGAACGGGCCGTCGAGCGGCTCGGCCACGGCGCGCAGGTCGGCGGAGAACCTGGCGTGCATGCCCTCGGGAAACACGGCGAGCTGGGCGCCCTGGGCAGCCGCGGTGCTTGCCGCCCGCCCGACCCGGTCGAGGTTGACTGCCGGGTCGGAACTGACCGGAAGCTGGCCGAGTGCCACGCGCATGCCCGCAGACTAACCGACGGGCGCAACTCGCGGGCTGCTTGCACGGGCGGCGGAGTTGGCCGGCCGAGACGCCGCCTAGCGCCTGGCGAACGGCTGGCCAGGCTGGGTGTCGGCGTCTTCGGTGGTAGCCCCCGTGGTACCAGCGTCCGCCGGTTTTCTCGGCTTCGGGACGCGCGGCTCGATCATGTTCGCGACCCCGTAGGACTGGAAGGACAGCAGCCTGCGCGCGAACGCTGCCAGCCGCCCCGGCGGCCGGCTGCACAGGCTATAAGCGGACTCCTCGCGCAGGCTCGCGTAGCTGACAATCACCGCCGCGACGATCGGGACACCGACGATCGCTGCCGCCACCGCCACCAGGATGATCATTGAGATACCCCTTTCCCCGTGACGGGCGGACCCGTAGGCCGGGCAGCAGCGGCCCGTGTACCACCGCCCGGCCGCCCCCGGGCCAGCGCCCCGACGGGCTCGGCGGCGCGACCGTGCATCTCCCGTGACCTGCGCGTCGCCGACCCGGCGTGTTGGGGCATGTGGCTCCAGCCGTTGCGTTACCCTACCTATGGTTCGACCCACCCAACTCATACCAATGAGTGGTGTGTTTGAAACCATCTGCATGGGAAACATTGGGGTAACTGGGAGGTTAGGGAGAACTGGGTTGACGCCTAAGTACCAGCAGATCGCCGACCGGCTGCGCAGCCAGATAGACGGCGGCACGCTGCAGCCGGGGGAGCGCCTGCCGAGCGAGCCGGAGCTGGCTGCCGAGTTCGACGCGTCTCGCAACACGGTGCGGCTGGCGATCGCGGTGCTGACCAACCAGGGACTGGTGACGAGCCGACAGGGTCTAGGCACCTTCGTGCTCGAGCCCGCCAAGCCGTTCACCGCGCTGCTGTCCAGAACCAAGACGGCACCGGACGAGCAGCACGTGTCGATGTCACTGCCCGTCGTCAGCCCGTCGGCTGACGAGTCCGAGATGGTCCGGCTCGTCGTGGAGACCGGATCGGCCAGCCCGAGCGTCGCCGAGAAGCTCGGGCTTACTCCCGGTGACCCGGTGGTGATCAGGCGCTCGCAGCACTTCATCGGTGACGTGCCCTGGCAGCTGATCAATTCCTACTACCCCAGCGACGTCGCGAAGGGCACTCGGCTGGAGCAGGCGGGGCGGATCGAGACAGGCAGCGTCGGCCTGCTGGCTCACCTCGGCTATCCCCAGCAGGGGTTCATCGACGAGATCGGCGCCCGGATGCCCGACGCGCGTGAGTTCGACTTCTTCAACCTGGTGAGCGGCACACCGGTCGTGGTGGTGAGCAGGACCTCCTATAGCTCCGACCGTCCGGTGCGGCTGACGCGTTACATCTACCGCGGTGACCGGGTCCGGCTGCTCCATGTCGAGGGCAGCGTCCCCGACACCTACCGGAACGGCTGACCGCGCGGTCCATGCTGGCCCTGGTCGTCGTCGCGGTCTCGCTGGGGATGACCAACTTCGCCGCCGCCATCGGCATCGGGCTATCCGGCGTGGACGCGCGAACGCGCCTGAAGGTGGGACTGATCTTCGGAGCGTTCGAGTCGGGCATGCCCGTGCTCGGCCTGGTCATCGGTGCTCAGCTGGCCGGGCAGATCGGGCACGCGGCCCGCTGGGTCGGGGCCGGGCTGCTCATCGTGCTCGGCTGTTACGGCCTCGTCGCGTCCGCGCGCGCCCAGCACGCCGCCAGCCGCCAGACCGGAACGCCGCCGCCGAAGCAGCCAGGAACCGCACGGCTTGTCCTCAGCGGGCTGGCGCTGAGCCTGGACAATCTCGTGGTGGGTTTCGCGCTGGGCGCCTATCACGTTCCGGTGATCACCGGTGCGGTGCTCATCGGCACGGTCAGCGTCATCCTCTCGCTCGCCGGCCTGGAGCTAGGCGCGAGCGTCGCCCGGTGGGTGGGACCGAGGGGCGAGCAGCTGGCCGGCCTGATGCTGGTCGCGCTCGGAATCGCGATCGCCGCCGGTGCCGTCGGCTGACCGGCTGAGCTGCAGAGCGACGCCGGCGAGCCGGCCTGCCCTAAGCCGGCCAGCTTGGCGAGTTCCGGCACGAAGTATGCGGCATTTACCGTGCCGACGCCGGAGACG
>JASIGS010000016.1 GCA_030052355.1 Streptosporangiaceae bacterium
CTGTCAGTCTAAACTGACAGACATGGACTTCAAAGAACTCAGCGTGGATCTCGCGTCGGATGACCCGGCAGTCGGGCTTCGCGCCTCGCTGGCGCTCCATCGCCTGGCTGAGCGGGTCGAGGCGCACCAGGTCGCGTCGGCCCGCGAAAAGGGCTGGTCGTGGCAGCAGATCGGAGACGCTCTGGGCGTCACCCGCCAGTCCGTGCACACCAAATACAGCAGGGAGTGATCATGAGCACCGAATCCCTTGCACCTGAGGTGCATCACGCGTGGGCCATCTATCTGCAGGCCAGCGAGGAGGCTCGCCGACGGGGTGATCGCCGGACTGGCACCGACCACGTGTTGCTCGCCTTGCTGGAGGATCCCTCGGTCGAGGCCGTGCTGGGCGTGAGCCTGCAGCAAGCTCGCCAGGCCCTAGACTCGCTTGACCGGGAGGTCCTGGCTGCCGTGGGCATGGTCTCCGGCGCCGACGCACCCGCACTGCCGATGCGGGCCGTGCCGAAGAAGCCGAGGCTCAGGGACGTCGCGACAAAGGATCGATTCCGCATGACGCCCGCGGCAAAGAAAGTGCTTGAGGAAGCGTATAAGCCCAAGGGTCACCGGAAGTTCCAGCTCACCGGCCCAGAGGTGCTGGCCCAGATCCTTGCTCTCCAGCCCCCGGATCCTGCCGCGACGCTGCTGGGCGCTCTCGGCGTGAACACGCCCGAAGTTCGGCGCAGACTGAATGCGGTCACGCCCGACAGCTGAGTCCCCCCGCGACCTTCACGACTTCGAGCGAGACGGTCCGCAGCGGACCGTTCCAGGCGAGGTCAACTGCTGCAAGCACCTATCCCCCAATCCTCCACTGAGATCACCCACCCAATCTGTCTGGGTGGCCTCGTTTTCGACCGGCGCTATGGCCTCATTTTCAAGCGGTGCCGACAACCCAGAACACCAAGCTCGCCGATCGCCTCGGTGTGTCGTGTGCTCCCGGGCAGAACGGCTCTCGATCGTCCTTATGCGACCTGCGCGAAGAGATGCCACGCGTTGAAAGGTCATGCATACCACTATGGGCGGGTCTAGGCTCCCGGGGATGGGTGGTCATCTTCCTGACTATGCGAACGTCACACGCGAAGATCTCGACGAGGCCTGTCGCGCGGCCGTCGAGGAGTGCGACGCCCGCATTGCCGCGCTTGTCGCGGTGCCGACGGGGCAGCGTACCTTCGCCAACACGGTGCTGGCCGTGGAGGAGGCCAGAGCCGCGGTAACGGAGGCCAGATTGGCCTGGGGCCTGCTCGCGGAAGTTTCCCCGGACGACCGCCTGCGCGAGGCCGCCAGAGAGTGGGCTGAGCGGCTCGACAAACGCGAGGTCGGCATCGGCTTCGACGAGGACGTATACCGCGCGGTGCGTGAGTACGCGGATCGCGCGGAAGTGACTGCGCTGACCGGGGAGGATGCCCGGCTGCTCGGCGACCTGCTGCGCGACTACCGGCGCAGCGGGACCGAACTGCCCGCCGCCCGGCGCAAGCAGGTACAGGCGCTCTTCGATGAGCTGGTCGATCTCGCTTCGGCGTTCGAGCAGACCTTGGCGGAGTGGGATGACGGCATCGTCGTCGGCCGGAACGAGCTGGACGGCCTGCCGGACTCGTTCATCGACGGGCTCCGCCATGTAGACGGCGGCTACCGCGTCTCCCTCAACTACCCCGAGTTTCGGCCCTTCATGATGGAAGCGCACTCGGCACGCCGGCGGCGGGAACTGCTGGAAAAGGACCTGCGCAAGGGCGGGCCGGAGAATGTCGCGCGGGTAGAGCGGGCCATCGCGGTGCGGCGCGAGATCGCGGACATTCTCGGCTACCCGTCCTGGGCCGCCTATGTCACCGAGACGCGGATGGCCAAGACGCCAGAAGCGGTCGCCTCGTTCCTCGACGACCTGCGCGAGCAGGCCGCGGTGAAGGCCGCTGCCGACCGGGTCGAGCTAGGCGAGGCCAACGAGCAGGCCGGCGGATCGCGGGACATCGAGCCGTGGGAGCGGGCCTACGCCGCCACCCGGCTCAGGCAAGCGCGTTATGCGGTGGACCAGGCGGAGATCGCGCAGTACCTCCCGCTGGACGCGTGCCTGGAGGGGCTCTTCGCGGTGACCGGGACCCTGCTGGGCATCCGCTTCGAGGAAGTGCCGGATGCGCCGGCCTGGCACCCGGAGGTGCGGGCCTTCGACGTCGGCGAGGCCGCGGGCGGTGAGCCCTTCGCCCGCTTCTACCTCGACCTGTTCCCCCGGGCTGGCAAGTACAAGGGCGCCATGCAAGACACGGTGCGCCCGGGACGGCGGCTTCCGGACCGCTCCTGGCAGCAGCCCGTCTCCGTGCTGGTGGCCAACATGACCCGCCCGGCCGCCGGCCGGCCGTCACTGCTCCGGCACATCGAGCTCGTCACTCTGTTCCATGAGTTCGGCCACGTGCTGCACGACACGCTCACCAAGGCCGAGCATTTCCGGTACGCCGGCACCAAGACGGAGCGGGACTTCGTGGAGGCGCCGTCGCAGATGCTGGAGCACTGGTGCTGGGAGCCGGAAGTCCTGAGCGGCTTCGCCAGGCACTACCAGAGCGGCGAGCCCCTGCCGGACAAACTGCTGGCCGGGCTCATCGCCGCCAAGAATGTCTCTTCCGGAATCCTGACGATGCAGAAGCTAGCCCGCTCGACGCTCGACCTCGC
>JASIGS010000116.1 GCA_030052355.1 Streptosporangiaceae bacterium
GCGCGCTTGGCCCGGCGGAACTCGGTGCGGCGGCGCACCACCTCGATCCTGTGGTCGACGTAGATCTGCAGGAGCTCACGAAGGCCGAGGACCTTGGGCCGGTCGTCTACCAGTGCCACGTTGTTGATGCCAAAGCTTTCCTCGAGCGGAGTCAGCCGGTACAGCTCCTCGAGCACGGCCTCGGGCACGAAGCCCGACCGGATCTCGATGACCAGCCGCAGTCCGCTGTGCCGGTCGGTCAGGTCCTTGCAATCGGCGACGCCGTTCAGCTTCCGTGACTCGATGAGGTCGTTGATCCGCAGCCTGACCCGCTCCGGGCCGACCCCGTAGGGCAGCTCGGTGACGACGATGCCGTTCCGCCGCGGCGTGAGCTTCTCGACCCGGGCGGTGGCCCTGGTACGGAAGATGCCGCGGCCCGTCTCGTAGGCCTCCCTGACGCCCTCCAGGCCGACGATCTTGCCACCGGTCGGCAGGTCCGGGCCCGGCACGAACCGCATCAGTGTCTCCAGGTCGGCGTCCGGGTTCGCGATCAGATACCGGGCCGCCGCGACGACCTCGCCGAGGTTGTGCGGCGCCATGTTGGTCGCCATGCCGACAGCGATCCCCGTTGCGCCGTTGACCAGCAGGTTCGGGAACGCGGCTGGCAGCACGTCGGGCTGAGTCTCGGTGCCGTCGTAGTTGGGGATGAAGTCGACGGCGTCCTCGTCGAGCGAGGCGATCATCTCCATCGCCGGCGCGGCCAGCCGGGCTTCGGTGTAGCGCATCGCCGCCGGCGGGTCCTCGGCCGTGCCGAAGTTGCCGTGACCGTCGATCAGCGGCAGCCGCATGGCCCAGGGCTGCGCCATCCGCACCAGCGCGTCGTAGATGGCGCTGTCGCCGTGCGGGTGCAGGCGGCCCATCACGTCGCCGACCACGCGCGCGGACTTGACGTGCGCCCGGTCGGGCCGCAGCCCCATCTCGCCCATCTGGTACAGGATCCGGCGCTGGACCGGCTTCAGCCCGTCCCTGGCATCGGGCAGCGCCCGCTGGTAGATCACCGAGTACGCGTACTCCAGGTAGCTGGCGCGCATCTCGTCGGTGACGTCGATGTCGACGATGTTCTCCTCGAACTCGTCGTCGGTGCCGTCACCGCTGCCTGGTCCACTGCCGCGGCCGCCCCGGCCCGTCGTTGTCGCGGTACGTCTTGCCATGCCCGCCATTGTGCCGCGCCGCCCCGTCGTCCGGCGCGAGCCGCGCTGCGCCGCCGGTTAGCTCGTGGCCGTGGGGAGGGCGATCACGAGCACATCCGAGGCCGGCGAGCCGGGTCCGGGACCACGGGTGCGCGCGACCTTGCGCCAGCCCCAGTTCTGCAAGGCGGCCTGTGCCGCGGTGGCCGCCGGCGGAATCGTCAGCGTCGCCCGCTCCTCTGGCCGGCCCGACAAGATGAGGTCGTGCAGGTACGCACCGATGCCCTGGCGCCGCCAGGCGGCGCGGACGGCGAGCTCGGTGAGCGCGAAGGTCCGGCCAGGATGCTCGGCGGTCACGTCCTCCGGCAGCGGCGCGGTCAGCTCACGCCACCATGACGTCGTCGGCCGCAGCGGCAGCCCGGTCGCGTACCCGATCAGGTAGCCCCCGCTGCGGGCCTCGGCGAGCACGAAACCGGGCTGGCGGCGCTGCACGCTGAAGGAGCCGGCGGCCCCGGTGGCGTCGTCGCCGGCGGCATCCGGCTGGCCGGAGTAGACCTCGGCGTGCAGTGCCGCCAGCTCGGCCTCGTGCTGCGCAGCCTGCCTGCCGTCGAGCAGCTGGAACGTGACATCTGCGGCGGGCACGATCACCTTCCTGCGCAGGGCGGACAACACGCGCGACTCCTATCCTCCAGGAACAGTCCGGGCGGCTGCGACCCCGCGGCAAAGGCCTTGACTTGCGGACTCGTGGCGGTATCTGATTACAGCCTGTGGGGGTGAGGTCGTGCTGCGGTGAGCAGTCGCGATGATTATCACGGTCGCTTTCGTCGTCGTGGCGGCGTTGCTGTGCGTGGCGGCGCTCATGCTGATGCTCGGCACCGCGAACGTGTACTTGTCAGGCCCGGCGGCGATCGAGCACGACGGCCTCGCCCGGGGCAGGCCGGCACCGCGCTGGTCGTTGCCTGATTCCGCGGGCGCGGTGCACACGTCACCGCCGGCCAGGCCGCTCCAGCTTGTTGTCTTCGCTGACCACTCGCTGAAGTCGTTCCCCTCGGTGGTGGACGGCCTGCGCGAGCTGATCGCCAGCGATCCTGACCTGGAGATCGTGGTCTTGCTGCGCACGCGGAGCGACCTCGCGGGCCCGATGCTGGAAATGATCGGGCTCGGCGACGTGCCGGTGCTGACCGGCTCACCGGCCCTGTACGCGGGTTACAACGTTCGGGTCGGGCCGTTCGCGATCTTCGTCGACTCGGCGGGCCTGGCGCGGGCTTCCAGCCTCGTCAACCACGACTGGCAGGTGGCCAAGCTGCGACAGCTCGCCGGCCTCGACATCTCGGCGGATGAGCTGGCAGGCGCGGGCCGGCGACGGCCGGGGCGCGGGCTGGCCCGGATGGCTGGGTAGCGGCATGTCGGCGGCGATACTGGGGGCCAAGGCGCTGCTCGCCGTCATGCTGGTCGTCGCCGGCGCGGCAAAGCTGGCCGACCTCAGCGGGTTCGCCGGGACCGTGCGACTGTTCTTGCCGCCGGCCGTCGCCGCGCGACCGTGGTCGGCAGGGGCTGCCGGGCGGACCGCGGCAGCCGTGGCGGGCGGCGAGCTGCTGCTCGGTGCGGCGAGCCTGAGCTCGCCGGGAGTGGCCTGGCTGAACGCCGCGGTGCTCGGTCTCGCGTGCTCGTTCGTGGTGGCGTCCGGCGTCGGCTACGCGTTCCACCGCGGCCGGTCCTGCCGCTGCTTCGGCGCCTTGTCGCAGCGCCGGTTCGACCTGGCCGGCATCGGCCGGTCCGTGGTGATCGCGGGAATGGCCGCCGTCGCCGTCCTCGCCGTGCCCGGCTCACTCACCCGGCTCACGCTGGCCGACCGCGGGCTGCTCCTTTGCGCCGCGGCTCTGCTTGCCTGCCTCGCCTTCACCGCCGCCAGGTGCCTGGCAGCCATCAGGCAGCCGATGGCCGGGGGGATGTCGTGATCCGCATTCCGCTGTACCTGGCCGTCGCGCAGTGGGCGCTGCTGCTGTGCCTGGCTGTGCTGCTCATCGCTGCCTACCGGCAGCTCGGCCGCGTCCTCGGCCAGTCCCGGACGCCGCCGGAGCTTGGCCCGCGGACGGGAGCCAGGGCCGGCCGCATCGGCTACGAGCCGCTCTCTCCGGCGGGCGGTATCGATGGCGGCGACGGCCAGCGCGGCCGCGTGCCGCGCACGTTCGTGCCCGGCGGCGGGCCCGCCCTTGTCGCGTTCGTGGACCCGACGTGCCCGTCCTGCGAGGAACTGGTGGCCGCGCTTGGCCGCGCCCGCGAGGCCGGCGAGCTCGACCGGGTCCGGGTGCTCCTGCTGACCACGGACCCGCCCCGGTACCTGCAGATCTCGCCGGTCTTCCGGGCCACGGCCCTGGAGATCGGGCGCCCGCTTGACGATGCCGAGCTTGAGCCCTACCGGCCGTCGGCCACGCCGCTGGTGGTGGCGATCGACGCGTCGGGCATCGTGCGCGCGGCGGGTAGCGGCGCCCGGCCGCACGAGGTGCGCGCGATGATCGCGGCCAGCCTGCTGCCGCCGCCGGCCGAACTGCTGCCGGTCGTCTAGGCCTGCAGACTCGAACAGACCCGACGAGGAGGAGAACGACGATGGGGTGGACTCGCTGGGGCACCGGCTTGGACGCGCGGATCGGCGACATGGCCGAGCGCGCCGCGAGGAGGCTGAGCCGCCGGGACGCGATGCGCAGCGCGGTGGTGACCGGCACGGCCGGGCTAGCCTCTCTGTCGCTCGGCCGCAAGCCTTCCAGGGCGAGCACGGTGACGTGCGACTGTGGCCCGACCAAGCGCTGCTCGGGCTGCCCGGACACTGGCTGCCCCTCCGGCCAGCACATCTGCAAGGGCTCGGCCACGAGCACCTGCTTTAACAAGCAGGGCTACCGGTGCGAGTGGCCCAACGGCACCTGGATCGCCTGCATGAACATGGGCAACGGCTACGGCTACAAGGTCTGCTACGACTGCATCGGCAAGGGCGGCTGCCCGGACTGGTGTACCTGCCTGAGCGAGTGCATCTGCTGCGATTGCCTGACAGCGGCCGACCTGAAGGCCGAGCAGCGGCGGCTCCAGGCCGCGGGCCTGCCGGGCTAGCGAGGCGAGCGTGGTGACGGCGGTCGCGGGGCTCGCGGTCGTGCTGGCGGCGGTCAACGGCTTCGGCAAGGCGTACTCCCCTTGAGGCGTCAACTCGGCGGCTTCCCTGGCCACCAGCCTCCCGGTCGGGAGGGTGTCTCGTGTCCTCGTCGTGATCACCGCCTACGCGGTGCCGGCGATCGCTGCCTGGGCGGTGCTCGGCGCGCTGCTCGGCGCGCTGCCGCTGACCCGGCCGGCGCTGGTCCTCACGGCGGCCTACGGCCTGTGCTACGGGGCGGCCGAGGTGGCCGGCCGCCGCTGGCCGCGGTCGCCCGGCACCTCGTGGCAGGTTTCCCAGACGATGGTGATCAACACCCCGCCCTGGCGGCGGACCCTGGTCTGGGGCTCGGTTCTTGGTCCCGGCTTCGCGACCCGCAACCCGTACGCGGGGTTCGGCCTGCTGCCGCTGGCAGTCGCCAGCGCCAGCGGCGTCCGGGAGGCGGTCGCAGCGGCGGCACTAATCGGGCTCGCCCACGGCGCCGGGCGGGCGCTGGCCCTGCTGCGGGACGCCGGGCCGTCGGCCGGCGCCGATCCCATGCGGACGATGCTGGCATCCCTGCGGTGGCGCAGGCTCGACGGCGTCATCCTGCTCGTCATCGGCGGCGTGGCAGTAGTGGCCTGTGCCGCCACCTTGTGACCGAGCCCAGCCTCCTGACCCGTACAGGCGCGGCCGGGCGGCCGCCGCAGCGACCGCAAAAAAGAGCGACCGCAAAAAGGGAGCAGACATGAAGAAAATCCTCGTCACCCTCATCGCCCTGGCCTGCGCCGCCGCGCTGGCCAGCGGTCTCGCGATTACGGCTGCCCAGGCGAGCGCGGGCAGGCCGGGTCAGGCTAGCGCCAGCGACAAGGAGACGTTCGGGTTCGTCAACACGGTGGTCGGCTCGACAAAGGTCAGCACGCTGGCAATCGGCGTGTTTACCGATGGCGGCTACACCGTGCCCGGCAAGCTGAACGCGACCACCTTGCGCGCCACCGACAAGGTGGTCTTCCCGACCGGGTCCTTCGACGTGAACGAGCACGTCACGAGCCAGTACCTGCCGGTACCCACCGCCCAGTGCCTGGTGCACGAGACCATCCGCGGCACTTACACGCTCGGCAGCGGCAGCGGGTCCTTCAAGGGCATCAGCGGGTCTGGCACGTTCCTGACCTACATGAACGGCGTACTCAGCAGCA
>JASIGS010000117.1 GCA_030052355.1 Streptosporangiaceae bacterium
CCTGACCCGTACTTGCCCAGGTAGCGGGTGACCTCGCCGGTGCCCATCGAGAACCCGACCAGAACCACGTCGCGCAGGTTCAGGTGCTCGAGCAGCTTGTTCAGGTCGGCGGCGAACGTGTCGTAGTCGTAGCCGATCACGGGCATGCTGGACTGCCCGAACCCGCGCCGGTCGTAGGTGATGACCCGGTACCCGGCGTCGAGCAGCACCCGCTCCTGCTTCTCCCAGGAGTGCCCGTCGAGCGGGTAGCCGTGGATGAGCACGACCGGCTGGCCGCTGCCGTGATCTTCGTAGTAGAGATCGATGTCGTGCGAGTTCTCCTGACCGACGGTGATGTATGGCACGGCTTTCCCCCGATTGGTCGCTGTCGTGAACCGTGAACCCCAGGCACAGATCTACCCGGCGACGCCGGTTGACGAACGGAGGCCAGCCAGGGTTAGCGGGACACGCCGGTTGCCAGCAGGTGCGGGCTGAGCCCCAGCAGTTCCGGCACCCTTTCGTGCGCCCGCGCCGCCTCCATCACCACCTGCCACGCCCGCTCGTCAGTGCTCCGGTCGTCAAGGTCATTGAGAAGGTACGCGCCGCCCTCCACTCCGACCAGGTCCGCCACGGTGAAACCGGCCGACGTGAACTCGGCCCGAAGCTGCCCGGGCCGGTGCGTGAATCCGCAGAACGACCCGGGCCCGAGCGGCGGCAGCAGCCCGGTCCGCTCCACACCGTCGACCAGCGCGTCGGCCTGCGGGTACGTCACGTAGATCCGCTCGCGGAGCATGCCGTCCAGCCTCGCGGCCCACCGCGAGATCGCCGCGCCAAAGACCGGCCCGCCCGGCCGGGCGATCCGCGCCGCCTCCCGCAGCGCCCGCACCCGGTCGGCCCGGCGTTCCAGGTGGTAGAGGGGTCCGAGCAGCAAGACGGCGTCCACACTGGCGTCGGACAGGTCCAGGCTGACCGCGTCGCCGACCGCCGAGTCGACGGCCAGGCCCCGCCCGGCAAGATCACGCACCTGGTCGACGTGCAACTGGACAAGGTCACGGTGCACGACGCGGTAGCCGAGGCCAGCCAGCCAGAGCGTGTATTGACCCGGTCCGCCGCCAATGTCGGCGACGGTCGCGGGCGGCGCCGGCAGCGCGCGCAGCAGGATCTCCTTGGTGCGCTCGAACTCCAGCCGTCCCTTGCCCGACCTGATCAGCCGGTCGGCCTCCTCGCCTCGCTCGTAGTACGCGCGCATCGCGCTGCGCTCGGTGTCGGTGGGCATACGAAATCTTGGCCGCTGACGCGCGCTGGGCGCACCTCATTTCCGCGACGCTCATGATTCCGGCAACCGCGGCGTGGCTGTTTCGCGGGGCGCCGGCGGGCATCCGTGACGTCCTGTCATGGATTAGGCTCAATGCCCGGACAATGGTGGCCGGAATGGCGGCGCAGAGGCACCAGCAGCGATGCGTGAACAGGCAGGCGTGATGTCATCTACTGCAGATCGGCCGGTAACGTTCGACACCAGCGTGCCGCACATCGCCCGGGTGTACGACTACTGGCTCGGCGGCAAGGACAACTTCGCGGCGGACAGGGAAGCCGGCGAGGCGGTCCTGCATGCCTATCCCGATCTCGCCTCGTCTGTCAGGGCCAACAGGGCCTTCCTCGCCAGGACCGTGCGCTACCTCGTGGCCGAAGAAGGCATCCGCCAGTTCCTCGACATCGGCACCGGCATACCGGCAGCCAACAACACCCACGAGGTTGCCCAGGCCGCCTCGGCGGACTGCCGGGTCGTGTACGTGGACAACGACCCGATCGTCCTTGCTCACGCCAGGGCGCTGCTGAAGAGCTCCCCGGCGGGCGCCACGGACTACATCGACGCCGACCTGAGGGATCCCGAGGCGATCCTCGCCCAGGCCGCGCGCACGCTGGACTTCTCCAGGCCGGTGGCGGTCATGCTGGTAGCCGTGTTCCACATGATCCCGGACGACGACAACCCGGCCGGGATCGTCAGCAAGCTGATGGCTGCGACCGTGCCGGGCAGCTCGCTCACCCTCTCGCACCCGGCGTCTGACATCGCCGCGGCAGCTGGCGCCGAGGCGATCAGCCGCTACAGTGCGCTCGGTGGGGAGCGGCCGACGTTCCGCTCGAAGGCTGAGGTCACCGCCCTGTTCGACGGACTGCAGCTGGTCCCGCCCGAGGTTGTGGTCGTGCCCGCCTGGCGCCCGGACAGCGACATCGAAGCCGCCCGCCACTCCAACGTGTGGGGCGGCGTCGCCATCAAGCGTTAGCAGGGATCAAGGCAGAACGGTCGCCAGCCGGTTCACCGGCGCCTGCGGCCGCCACGAGAACTCCCTGGATGTCTTTAAGCAGAGTTTGGGTTACAGAAGCAATCCTCTTGCCTGGCGGCGGGCATCGGATGTTACCGTCGAAGGCAGCACGCGTGCGCAGGGAAGGCGCCGCGTGCAGTTGACGAGCCCATGGAGGCCGCAGTGGCCCGCTCGACCGACAGCCGCGGTTTGCGGCTGGTCTGCCGGCGTCACATCGATCTTCTGCGCGTTTCCAGCGCGATCTGTCGTTCCTGCCGCTGATCGAGGTATCCGGCGCCACGCGGCCCGGTCGGCCACGCCCACAAGCGCAAGCCCGCGCGGCCGCGGTGCGCCTGTCCAGCCACCAGCTACGGCAGAGGAACGACGACCATGCCATCCCAGCAGCAGCGCGGCCAGGGCCAGTGGGCCCTGGGGCATCATGAGCCGCTCAACGCGGCCGAGCGCTTCAAGAAGGACGACGGCGGGCTAAACGTCCGCGACCGGATAGTCAGCCGTTACGCCCAGCTCGGGTTCGATTCCATCGACCCGACCGACCTGCGGGGCAGATTCCGCTGGTGGGGGCTTTACACCCAGCGCAAACCCGGCATCGGGGGCGGCAAGACCGGCGCGCTCGACGACGCCGAGATCGAGGACTCGTACTTCATGATGCGGGTCAGGATCCCCGGCGGCCAGCTAGACGCGG
>JASIGS010000118.1 GCA_030052355.1 Streptosporangiaceae bacterium
GTCGACAGCGCCGTCGCGCGAATTCGCGACCCGGCTGAGCACGGCGTAGACCGGCTTGGTGGGCGCCACGTTGTAGTCAGGCTGAAGCGGCTCGCCAGCCTTGTCGCGCTCAACGCTGAACTCCTCGAGGAGCTCAATGCGCTTGCGCGCCGAGGCGTACCGACCGCACATTTCCTCACCTGACAGAAGGCGACCCATGGAACCCAGAATCTGCCGTTACATAGCCAAGATCCGGCTTTGCCAAACCTTGCTGAGACATCGGGCTTGTTCCGGGCTCGCAGAAATCCGGTGTTTGATTGTCGCTCCGGCTGGCCGTCCCGTCTAGACGTGGCCAGAGCACAGTAGTCTCGGGGCATGCGCGGGCAAGGGCAAGCGAATAACGTGTGGGCGGCGCCGTCTGCCTCCGCGGCGGTGCGCGCCAGCGTGCTGCTTCCCGGCTCGAAGTCCATCACGAACAGGGCACTCATCCTGGCCGCCCTGGCGCCGGCGCCGACGCTGATCACGGGCCCGCTGCAGGCCAGGGATACGCGCCTGATGGCCGCCGCAGTGCAGGCGCTTGGCTGCGCTATCGAGGGGAACGAGCCGTCTGGCCACGCCACGGAGTGGATCATCACTCCCGGCTCTGGCGAGCTAGCCGGCCGCATCGACGTCGGCAACGCTGGCACGGTGCTCCGGTTCGCACCGCCGGCCGCCGCTCTTGCCGATGTCGACACCGAGTTCGTCGGCGACGAGCGCGCATCGCAGCGGCCGGTCGGGCAGCTACTGGCGGGCCTGCGGCAGGCCGGCGTCGAAATCAGGGACGGCGGTCGCGGCGGCGTCCCCTTCATCGTCGCGGGTCACGGAAAGGTTAGCGGCGGGGCCATCTCACTGGACGCGTCCGACTCCTCGCAGCTCGTGTCGGGCCTGCTCCTCGCCGCGCCGCGATTCGACGAGGGCGCGCAGATCCGCCACCAGGGTGAGCGGGCGCCTTCGGCGCCGCACATCGCCATGACGATGGCCATGCTCGCAGCCGCAGGCGCGGAGGTGGAGTCCGGTGTCATCGGGCCTGCCGACGACGACGTACCCAACTTCTGGCTGGTGCGGCCGGGGCCGCTGGCCCCTGGCCGGATCGAGGTAGAACCGGACCTGTCGAACGCGGCCGCGTTCCTCGCCGCGGCGATGGTGACGGGCGGGCGGGTGACCATTCCCCGCTGGCCGGCCCGCAGTCTGCAGGCATCCGGCCAGATCCAGGACGTGTTCACCCAGATGGGCGCCACGTTCACGCCGACAGCCGAGGGGATGGCTGTGCTGGGAACCGGCCGGATCCGCGGCATCAGCGCCGACCTGCGCGACGTGAACGAGCTTGCCCCCGTGGTAGCGGCGCTGGCCGCGCTCGCCGACTCGCCGTCCGAGCTCACGGGCATCGGCCACATGCGGCTGCACGAGTGCGACAGGCTGGCGGCGCTCACCGCCGAGATCGGCGCGCTCGGCGGCGACGTCACCGAGTTGCCCGACGGCCTGCGGGTGCGGCCACGGCCACTGCGCGCTGGCACGTTCCCCTTCGAAAGCTATAACGATCACCGCCTCGTGATGGCCGCAGCGGTGCTCGGGCTTGCCGTGCCCGGATTGCGTGTGCGGGGCGCCGAGACCGTCGGCAAGACGTTCCCGGACTTCATGGCTGCGTGGGAACAGATGCTGGGGCAGGCCTCCTGAGCCCCGTCGTCGGCCACGCCGGCCTGGACGAAGACGACGTACGGGTCAGACCCGGGAAGGGATCCCGGCCACGTACGCGCAGAAGGCCGGCGCACTCCGGCGCGGTCGAGGGGTTCGTGACCGCGGTCGACCGCGGCCGCTACCGGTGCTGGGTAGGAGACCGCGAGATCACCGCCATGAAAGCGCGCGAGCTCGGCCGCGGCGGCATCGTGGTCGGCGACCGGGTCAGCCTGGCCGGCGACGTGTCCGGCGAGCCCGGCACGCTGGCGAGGGTCGTGCGGGTCCAGCCGCGCACCTCGGTGCTGCGCCGGTCGGCCGACGATGAGGATCCGACCGAACGGGTGATCGTCGCTAACGCCGATCAGCTCGGGATCGTCTGCGCGCTGGCCGATCCGCCGCCGCGGCCGAGGCTCATCGACAGGTTCCTGGTCGCGGCCTTCGACGCCGGCCTCGAGCCGCTGCTCTGCCTCACCAAGGCCGACCTGGCCCCGCCCGACGAGCTGCTGGCCGCCTACCAGCCACTCGGCCTTCGCTCGGTCGTGCTGTCCCGGCCGTTCGGGAGTGCACTCGACGACCTCAGGGCGCTGCTCGCCGGGCGGGTCAGCGTCCTGGTCGGCCACTCGGGGGTCGGCAAATCGACGCTGGTGAACGCGCTGGTGCCGGAGGCTGGCCGTGCGGTCGGGGCGGTCAACGTCGTGACCGGACGCGGGCGGCACACATCGTCGTCCGCCGTGGCCCTTCCGCTGCCGGCCCTTCCGCTGCCGACCCTTCCGCTGCCGACACGGCCGCCGCGGCTCGCCGGGGTTCCGGCGACCGAGACCGGCGCTAGCAAGCGCTTGGAGGTTGCGGAGGTCGCCCCCGGGGATGGCGGCGGCTGGATCATCGACACACCGGGGCTGCGCAGCTTCGGCCTCGGCCACATCACCGCCGACCGGGTCGTGTCCGCGTTTCCCGAGTTCGCCGACGCGCTGAGTGACTGCATGCCGGGGTGCAGCCACCTGGAGGCCGACTGCGCGCTGGACTCCTGGGTCGCCGAGCACGGCGGCGCCGCCGAGGCGGCGCGGCTCGACTCCCTGCGCCGGCTGCTGCGCAGCAGGGAGGGCCTGGACCCAGCCGACACCGCCGACTGAGCCCGCCCGCCGATCGGCCAGAGTCCCTTGTTCATGATCCTGAAGACTTTGACGTCCCCTGGCACGCCGGAATTTACAGGATCATGAAGGCGCAGCGACCCGGCGCCGCGCGGACACCCCCCGGCGGACGTGCACAGGCGGGTCAAGAGGCGCTAGCGTTTCCGGGCATGGCGGTGTTTGACGGCGACCTCGGGTTCGCCCACGTGCTGGCGGACGCGGCGGACGACATCACCATGCGCCGGTTCCGGTCACTTGACCTGCGGGTGGAGTCCAAGCCGGACCTGACCCCGGTGACGGACGCCGATCTGAGCGTGGAGGAGTCGCTGCGGAACGTGCTCAGCCGGGGCCGGCCGCGCGACGGGATGCTCGGCGAGGAGTCCGGCCGGACCGGGTCGAGCCAGCGGTGCTGGGTCATTGATCCGATCGACGGGACGAAGAACTTCGTCCGCGGCGTGCCGGTATGGGCCACGCTGATCGGACTCATGGACGAAGACGAGGTGATCTGCGGGGTTGTGTCCGCTCCCGCGCTCGGCCGCCGCTGGTGGGCCGCCAGGGACGGCGGTGCCTGGACCGGCCGCAGCCTGACAAAGGCGACGCCGTGCCGGGTGTCGAGCGTGTCCAGCCTCTCGGACGCCTCGTTGTCCTACTCAGGGCTCGCGACCTGGGAGCACGCAGGCCTGCTGGCCGAGTTTCTCGGTCTCAGCAGGAAGGTGTGGCGCAGCCGCGGCTACGGTGACTTCTGGTCGCACGTGCTGGTGGCCGAAGGCGCAGTGGACATATCCGCTGAAACAGGTGTATCGCTCTGGGACCTCGCCGCCCTTCAGATCATCGTGGAGGAAGCCGGCGGAGCGTTCACCGACCTAGAAGGCATCCCGAGGCCCGACTGCGGCAGTGTCGTCTGCACGAATGGCCTGCTGCACTCGGAGGTGCTCAGCCTGCTGGCGGCGGGCTGAAGAAGCCAAAAACCCCTTCAGGGTCTTGCCATCACCGGTCAAGCGGCGGATGCTGGGCAGAATCGGCAGTCACAATTGCACAAGCCCGGTGCACAGGTCACGGTGCACAGGTCACGGTGCACGAGCAACCCGTGCACCGGTCATGCCAGCGGTTCGCGGGGCATGCGGGTAACGCGTCCCCTCCGCGCACCAGCCCTGGCGCGAGGGAGCGATGCAGCATGAACGTACGAGACGGGATGACCAAGGTCGTTCTCAGCGTCGGCCCTGCACACACGCTGCGGCAGGCAGCCTGGTTGATGTCGGGCCAGGGGGTCGGAGCGGCAGTGGTCGTCGACCCCGAGCATCCCGGCATCGGAATCCTCACCGAACGCGACATCCTCGACTCAGTCGGCGCCCAGCAAGACCCGGACACCGAGCTGGTGGCAGACCACCGCACGGGGGACGTTGTGTTCGCCTCCCCGGACTGGACTCTGGAGCAGGCTGCCGCCGCCATGGTGACGGGGAACTTCCGCCATCTCGTCGTCGTCGACGGACACGAGGTAACCGGGCTGCTGTCGATGCGGGACATCGTGCGCTGCTGGTCAGCGAGCGCTGCCAGAGCTGGAGTGGCTGTACCCGCCTGATCCTGCCTGCAGCCGTCGGCACAAGCGCCGGGGCGCACCAGCCGCAAGCACCTGTGGTACCAGTTCGCCGACGTACCGGACTGATCGTCAGGCGCGGGCGAGTTCCTCGCGTGCCCGCGCCGCCCAGACGACGGCGCCGAGTTGCTGAAACAAAACGAGTGCGGTCCGCGCGTTGCGCGCTGCCGCCTGGCCGTGCCGCGCTTGCCGGTGCGTCTCTGCCGCGGCGAGGTGCGTCCTGGCCAGGTCGAACGGCATCTCGAGTCGTGCGTGCGCTGCGAAAGCCTCGGCAAGCGCGGCGGCTGCCGCATCGCTGTCCCCCAGCGCGCCAGCGAGCAACGCCCGGCACCGCGCCGCGGCCGCTATCGCCGGCCCGTTCTGCGCGCGGCGGGAAGCCTGGTCGAACGTCGTGATGAGCCGTTCGGCCTGGTCAACCTTGCCGAGCCTGACCAGCGCCTCGGCATCTTCTGGCACGACCCTGGAGTAAGCGGGACTGCTGGCAGCCTGTGCGAGCGTCGGACTCGAAATGGCCTCTAGCGCAGCGTGGGCAGCCGCCGCGTCGCCGAGCGACAGGCTGGCCAGCGCGTGCGCATGGGCGCCCCACATGGCCGGCAACGCCCACCCGAAACTGCGCGCTCGCTCGATCGCCGTGTCTGCGTCGCGCCTGGCATCGATGAGCTGGCCGCGGCAGGCCCGCAGGATCGAGCGCATGCCGCAGGTCGCGGCCAGCGGGCCAGCCGAGGACATGGCTGCGCGATAACCCTGCTCGGCGTAGCGCTCGGCAAGACTCCAGTTGCCGGCCCAGGTCTCCAGCTCCACGAGCCACAGCGCGAGCAACGGCAGGTCACTGTCCGCGCCTTGCTCGATGACCGCCTTGTATTCGTCCATCAGCAGCAGCCTGGCCGCGGCCAGATCGCCCGCGTAGCGCAGCAGATGACTGGCGACCACCTTCGGCCGAAGCTCCATGGCCTGATGCTCTGCAGGTGCACCCGCCTGCTGGGCGTCGTCCAGCCAGCGGCTGAGCGCTTCCCGCCGCAACGGCCGACCGTCGGCGACGTCGGCGAACTCGCACAGCACGCGCGCCTGAGCCAGCAAGCCGGGGTCACCGGCGCGCGCCGCGAGCTCGAGCGCCTGCCGGTAGTGCTCGCGGCCCGCGGGATCGCCCAGGTTTGCGAGCACGAAGCCGAGGTCCCGGTGCATCGCCGCGCGCAGGCGCAGGTCATCTGCCGCCGCCTCGGCGAGCCCTCGGTGCAACAGCGCCGCCGCGGACGGCCCGTTCCTGACGTTGCGCGCGACCTTCGCCTGCAGGTAGAGCGTCCGGGCCCGGCTGGCGCCTGGCGCGGACGCCGCGATGGCCCGCTCGATGA
>JASIGS010000119.1 GCA_030052355.1 Streptosporangiaceae bacterium
CGACAGCTGGCAGGCCCTCACCGGCGGGCTCGCGCAGTGCGAGATCCCGCTGACCGCCGTGACGGCCGTGCTCGTCACGCACGTGCACCCGGACCACCACGGCCAGTCCGGCAAGGTGCGCGAGGCTACCGGCGCGTGGATCGGCATGCACCCGGCCGAGGACGCGTTCCTCGAGCGGCAGCGCAGCCGCGGCTTCCCGCGCGATGGCATGGAGACCTACCTGCGCTGGTGCGGCGCTCCGGCCAGCCACCTCCAGGAGCTGATCAAGACCAGGGAGCACTCCGGCGGGACCGCGCCGATGGTACGGGCGGACCGGCTGATCGAGCACGATCAGCTGATCGACGTGCCGGGCCTGCGGCTGCGCGCGGTCTGGACACCCGGTCACACGCCAGGCCATCTGTGCTTTCACGACGAGGCCCGCGACCTGCTGCTGACCGGCGATCACATCCTGCCCAGGATCACGCCGAACGTGTCGGCTTACGACATGACGTCCAACCCGCTGCAGGACTACCTGGCCTCGCTGGACAAGCTCCGCGGTATCGAGCCGGGCGAGGTCCTGCCCGCCCACGAGTACCGGTTCACCGACCTGGACTCGCGGCTGGACGTCCTGGCCGAGCACCACGCCGAGCGGCTGGCCGAGACCGAGCAGATCCTGCGCGCGGCGGGTGCCGCCGGGCTGACGGCCTGGCAGGCCGCGAGCCAGGTGACCTGGTCCCGCGCCTGGTCGCAGCTGGCATCCTTCCAGCGCCAGGCGGCCATCGGCGAGGTTCTCTCGCACCTGCGCGAACTGCAGTCCAGGGGCCTCGCAGCGGAGGCAGACTCCGGCGGCGTCGGCCTGTGGACCGCGACGTGACCGTTCCCGCCCGGCACGAGTGGATGGAGGACGGCGCCCACCCGGTAGCTCCCGGCGTCTACCGGATACCGCTGCCGCTGCCCACCGATGGCCTGCGCGCCGTCAACGTCTACGCCGTCGAGGCCGACAACGGGCTCGTGCTGATCGACTCGGGCTGGGCGCTGGCGAACGCGCGCGACCGGCTCGAGCGGTCGCTTGCCGCGATCGGCGCCGGCCTGCCCGACGTCCGCAGGTTCCTGGTCACTCACCTGCACCGCGATCACTACACGCAGGCGATCGAGGTGCGGCGGCTGCTCGGCACCCCGGTCGCGCTCGGCGCCGAGGAGAAGCACTCCATCGACAAGCTGCTCGGCGATGACGTCCGGCCGCTGAGCGCGCAGCTCACGCTGCTGGCCTGCGCTGGCGCCCGGCAGGCCGCGTCGGACCTGGCAGAGATGATGGGCACGGACCCCACCGGGACGGGAACGCCCGTCGGATCGGGGCGCGGCCGGAGGTTCGCGGCGGCTCTCGGTTATGAAGCCCCGGACGAATGGATCCTGCCCGGCCAGGTGTTCGACCTCGGCACCCGGGTCCTGGAAGCGGTGCCGACGCCCGGGCACACGCGCGGCCACGTCGTGTTCGTCGACGCGGCGAACGGCCTGCTCTTCGCTGGAGACCACGTGCTCCCGCACATAACGCCGTCGATCGGGTTCGAGGAAGCGCCGCCGCCGCTGCCGCTCGGTGACTACCTGCAGTCGCTGAACGTGGTCCGGCGACTGCCGGACATGCGGCTGCTGCCAGCCCACGGCCCGGTCTCACCGAGCACGCACGCCAGGATCGACGAGCTAGCCAGCCACCACGCAGGCCGCCTGGCGGCGATCAGCGAACTGCTGCTCGGCGGAGAGCTCAGTGGCTCTGAGGTCGCCGGCGCGCTGTCGTGGACCTCACGGCAGCGCAAGCTCGGCGACCTCGATCCGATGAACCAGATGCTCGCGATCTGCGAGACCGTGTACCACCTGGACCTGCTGGTCGCTCAGTCGGCGGTAGTCAGCCTGCTCGGCGATGACGGCGTGCGGCGGTACCGCCTCGCGGCTAGCTGACGTCGCGCCGCGTCGCCTCGGTCCCTGACCACTCGCCGGCGCCCGGCTGCGGCGCTCCTGACCCGACCGGAACCTGTCCCTGATCACCGTCGACGGCGCCCATCTGGCTGCCTCCGGTGTCTCTGAACTGCCTGCGGCCGCCGGCTCCCCAGCTCGTCGACACCACGAGAGTCCTGGCCAGGTGGTCACCGACCCGCTGCCGGTACCGCGAGCACAGCATGACGATCAGCCCGACGAGCCCGGTGAACGGCCAGAACCACGGGGCGGAGTCGATCAGCAGGCTTATCCAGCGGACGAACAGCTGGGTTACGCTCGCCGGCCCGCCGTTCTTGCTGATGACGCGAAGGCTCAGCCACCTCATCGCGAACGTCTGACCAGTGTGATGATGCGGCCTGATCACCCAGTACCAGAGCCCGATCAGGGCGAACAGCACGACGTAGATGAGTCCGCCGAGGATGTGCAGCAACGTGCTGCCACTGCGGTCGAATGGTATCGACACCAGGTAAGGGACGATCGAGACCAGGAACGCGTCGACCCAGTACTGGATCATGCGGCGCCCGGTGACACGGGTCTCGTCTTGGTGCACGGGGGTCTCCCAGCCGGCCAGGCTGCTGCCGTAGTGCTGGCTCAGGTCCTGCTGCCTCGGCGCGCCCTGCTGGGCCTCTCCGTACTGACCGGGTATGTCCCGTTCAGGCATGCTGGTCATGTGAACCCCCCGATCCGCGCCCGCCGACATGGCGATTGCGGCGGCCTCCGAACGTGCCGCCGCCAGGCGCACCGGGATTTCTACCCGTAGCTACTGCTAGGACACAGGCAGCTACGCACGGTAGCCGCGGGCCTGCCGGCCGGTTCGGAGCTGCCTGCGCGCCAGGCCGCGTAGCGTGAGATGTACGACGCCACGGGAGACCGATGAAGCTCAAACTCGACCTGCACGACATCTATAACCGCGGCCAGGACATCGACAAGGCCCTGCGGGCCGTCATCGACGAGGCCGTCAGGACGAAGGCGCCGCTCGTCGAGATCATTCCTGGCAAGGGCTCGGGACAGCTCAAGAAGCACGTGCTGCGATTCCTTGAGCAGAAGGAGATTAAGGCCCTGTACCACCGGGTGGAGAAGGACTC
>JASIGS010000120.1 GCA_030052355.1 Streptosporangiaceae bacterium
GCCCGCCGCCCGCTGCCGCCTCGGCCAGCGTGCCGAGAAAGCGCTGCCGGGCCAGCGGGTCGAGCGCGGCGAGCGGCTCATCCAGCAGCAAGAGCCCCGGCTGCTTGGCGAGCGTGAGCGCGAGTGCGACTTGGGCCCGCTGCCCCCCGGACAGCGTGCCCACCGGCCGGTCAAGCGGTATCCGCACCCTGCCCAGCCGGGCCCGCACGGACTCGCCGTCCCAGCGCGGGTTCAGGTGCGCGCCCATGCCGATGTGGTCTTCGGCGGTGCGTCGCCGGTACAGCGGGGCTTCCTGGGCGAGGAAGCCGATCTCCGCGAGGTATGCCGGGTCCTGGCGCGGCGTGCCGCCGAGTACGGTCGCCTGGCCTGCTGTCGGGGTGGCGAGCCCGGCTAGGAGCCGCAGGAGCGTCGTCTTGCCCGCGCCGTTCGGCCCGACGAGCGCGGATATGCGGCCCTCGGGAACGCTGATCGTGCAGTCGCTCAGCGCGGTGACCCGGCGGTAGCGCTTGGTCAGCCCGCTGGTCTCGATCGCCGCTGTCATGCGATGTCCTCCTCGGCCGGTGCCTGCAGCGTGACCCGGAGCAGCGACTCGATCGCCTCGTCATCCAGCCCGGCGGCGCGCGCCTGCCGAACCCACGTGGCCAGTGCGCGGCCGAGGCGGGAGTGCGTGCCGGGCGGGGGACCTGGCGGCCGGGCCCGCACGAACGTGCCCTGCCCGGCACGCGCCTCGACAAGGCCTTCGCGCTCCAGGTCGCGGTAGGCCTTCAGCACCGTGTTGGCGTTCACCACTGCGACCGCGACCACGTCCCGCACGCTCGGGAGCTGGTCGCCGACTTCCAGCACCCCCATCCGAAGCGCCTGTCTCACCTGCTGTGCGATCTGCTGGTAGGGCGGCACTCCGGACCGCCCGTCTACCCGGAATCTGATCACGTCAGCGCTCCACTGTCTTAGGTAGCTAAGACAGTATAGCACTTCTCGCCGGCTGTCAAAGAGGCTGCGAAGCGGGGTCGGCCGCGGTGGCCCTGGCAGGATGAAGTTAGCGACCGAGCGGCCTGTGGAGGACCCGGTGCCTGTCCGCTTTCAGTTAGTCATCGACTGTGCCGAACCGGACCTGCTGGCTCGCTTCTGGGCCGCCGCGCTTGGCTACGAGCTCGCGCCGGCCCCGGCTGGATTCGCCACCTGGAACGACTTCTACCGCGAGCTCGGACTGCCTGAGGACGAGCTGATCGACGGGGCCGACAGGATCAGCGACCCGGATGGCCACGGGCCGAGCATCTGGTTCCACGTCGTCCCGGATGCCAAGTCGGTCAAGAACCGGCTGCACCTGGACATCCACGCCAGTGGCGAGCGGACGGACCCCATCGATATGCGCAGGGAGCGAGTGGACGCGGAGGCCAGCCGGCTGGCCGGCCTAGGCGCCATCATCACCGGCGCACTGCCCGGGGAAGGGCTCGACCACTACGCCGTCGGCATGAAGGACCCGGAAGGCAACGAGTTCGACATCAACTGACCGCGCCGGTCACGCACGACTTCAAGCCCTGGTCGCGCGGGCCCGGATCCGCAAGACGATGACCAGCACGACGCACAGCACCGCGACCGCGGCCGGCGTGAGCACGACGTTCCAGCCGACGCCAGGGCGCAGGGCGTTCGTGACCGCGACCCCGCCAAAGCAGATGGCCGTGAGGGACGCGCCGACGGTGAGCCTGGAGACGAGGTAGCCATCAGCTCGCCGCGGCGTCGCGGCGACTTCGGAGGCAGCGCCGACGGGCTCGTGGTGGACAGGCAGATCTGCGAGCAGGCCGGCCAGTTCTCGTCCGGTCCTGGCGGTCAGTGCCTGGCTCGATCGGTACTCGAACTCCTCGGCCGTGATGCGCCCGACCTCGTAGGCCTGGCTGAGTGAGGACAGCGCCCTGTCCCGGTCACCGTCAGATACCCGCAGGTTTCCCGGCGGGAAGCCGCTGGCGTCTGCACTCACGGTCGGCTCTCCCTCGGCGCGAAGGCTATGACCGGCATTCTAGGCACCCGAGCGTCATCCGGAGCCGGCTGCTCCGAGGCCGGCCAGGACGGCCACCTTGGACTCGGGTCGCAGCGCGTAGACCAGCGTGAAAACCGCCTCGCGCATGAGGCGCTGCGCGTGGTCAGCGACCAGCAGCGACCGGCTGCCCTCGGTCGTCATGAGCGCCGCGGCCGCGCGCACCGCGAACTCCCCGGCCTCCGCCCGCGCCTGCGCCGTTCCGGGGCCGAGCTGGTCGAGCCTGGCCCGGAGGGTGTCCAGCTCACGGTCGAGCGGAGTGCTGCCGAGCAGCCGGCAGCAGCGGGCCGCAACGCCGAGCGCGAGCGCAGCGTGCAACCTCAGGACCTCGGGCGGCGTGCCGCCGCCCACGGGATGCTGTCCCGTGACTCGGTCGCCGGTGACGGCGAGCTTGCTGAAGGTGGCCGTGACGGTAGCCGTGGCGTTCAGGGCCGCCAGCGTGAGCCGCTCGGTTTGCAGCGATGGACCCTCGGCGGCGTCGACGATGAGCCAGAGAACCTGATCATCCGGAGCCCTGGCCGCCACGTGGATCACGTCGATGCGTCCCCAGCCCGAGACGAACGGCGACACGCCGTCCAGCAGCCAGTCCTGGCCATGCGGCCGCGCCAGCAGCGTCGGCTTGGGCAGCGCGCCACCGAGACCGAGGCCGGCCCGGATCTCGCCTGCCGCGAGAGGCCCCAGCCACTTCGCTCGCGCATCCGCGTCGGCACCGGCGGCCAGAGCGTGCACGAGCCCCAGGTGCTGCGCCCAGAGAAACGCGGTTGTCAGGCAGCCGCTGGCCAGCGCTTCCTGTACAGCGCACACGGTAAGGAAGTCGCTGTCCATGCCAACGCCGTACAGGCCCGCGGTGGCGAGCGTGTCCAGCAGCTCAAGCGGCACGAGGTCGCTGGCGTCGGTGCCAAGCGCAGCGGGAAACAGCACGTCGTCCGCGATGCGCTGAGCCACCGCGACCATGTCCACCGGACCATGCTAGCCGCCGCTGGCTCACCGCTGTCCGATGTCGCCGGGCAGCAAACAGGGCCAGTTACGTGGTCGTAACTAGCCCCTGACGCACGGCAGGACAGGACTCGCGATCCCCTCCACTTTCAATCTATAGCGGACATGGGGGCTTGCCGCAAGACCCGGGTCGTGCCGCATAATCGCAGGCCGGGCCCAGGACACGCGGAAGTTGGGGGAGCGAAGTGAGTCCGCGGACTAACAGCGCGTTTGACCTTCCCGACCGCCTCAGCGCTAAGGCCGACCCGGCGCTCATCGCCGGCGACGAGCGGCACTTCGCGGCCATCGGGGACAGCCTCGAGCAGTCGGTTGCGGACCTGTCCAGTCGCCTCGACGCGGAGCGGCAGGCACCCGGCGGCATAGGCCAGGGGGCGCTTGAGCGGGACCTGGAGATCCACCGGCTGGCCGCCCGCCTGCGCCTGCTGCGACGCTTCGGTCTCGACCTGTGCCTCGGACGCATGGTCAGCGCGGACACCCCCGAGCCGGTCTACGTGGGGCGGGTTGGCCTCACCGACGCGGCGGGTCGCCGGCTGCTGGTCGACTGGCGTTCCCCCGTGGCTGAGCCGTTCTTCGGAGCGACCCACGCCAACCCCATGGGCCTGGCGAGCCGCCGACGGTACCGCTGGGCGCGCGGCCGGATCAGCGATTACTGGGATGAGGTCTTCACCCCGGCCGGATTGGAAGGGAACGCCGCCCTCGACGACCAGTCAGCCTTCATAGCCAGCCTGGGAGCCAGCCGGTCGCCGCGGATGCAAGACGTGCTGGGCACGATCCAGGCCGATCAGGACGCCATCATCCGCGCGGGATCCCGCGGCGCGCTCGTCGTCGACGGCGGTCCGGGCACCGGGAAGACGGTCGTCGCCCTGCACCGCTCGGCCTACCTCGTCTACTCCGACCCACGCCTCGATCAGCGCCGCGGCGGTGTGCTGTTCGTCGGCCCGCACCAGCCCTACCTCGCCTACGTCTCCGACGTGCTGCCCAGCCTCGGCGAGGAGGGGGTGCGGACCTGCACCCTGCGGGACCTGGTCGCCGAAGGGGCCACGGCAGCCACCGAGGCCGACCCGGACGTTGCCCGCCTGAAGTCGTCCGCGGCACTCGTGCGGGCGATCGAGCCGGCCGTCCGGTTTTACGAGAACCCGCCTGCCACCGGCATGACAGTCGAGACGCAGTGGTCAGATATCTGGCTCAGTGCCGACGACTGGGCCGAGGCGTTCGCGGCGGCAGACCCCGGCACTCCGCACAATGAGGCGCGCGA
>JASIGS010000121.1 GCA_030052355.1 Streptosporangiaceae bacterium
TCGGCGCGCTGCCAGGCCTGCCGAAGGTCGCAGTGCACTGGCCTCTGATCGACTACGAATGCGGCCCCGAGACCGGAGCAGACTCGTTCATCGAGTGGTGGCACAAGGCCGACCGCGGCGAGCTGGAGCCGTTCGTCCTGGTGGTCGAGGGATCGATCCCGAACGAGGCGATCAAGCAGGAGGGCTACTGGTGCGGGTTCGGCAACAACCCGGCGACCGGCCAGCCTATGACGACTAGCGAATGGCTTGACCGGCTCGCGCCCAAGGCCACCGCCGTCCTCGCCGTCGGAACGTGCGCCACCTACGGGGGCATCCACGCGATGGCGGGTAATCCGACCGGGGCCATGGGCGTGCCGGATTACCTTGGCTGGGACTGGCGGTCCAAGGCCGGGCTGCCGATCGTCTGCGTGCCTGGCTGCCCCATCCACCCGGACAACCTGTCGGAGACGATCCTCTATCTGCTGTACCAGCTAGCGGGGTCTGCGCCGATGATCCCGCTGGACGAAGCACTGCGGCCCACGTGGCTGTTCGGCGCGACCGTGCACGAGGGGTGTGACCGTGCCGGTTACTACGAGCAAGGCGACTTCGCCGTTGAGTACGGCTCGCCCAAGTGCCTGGTGAAGCTTGGCTGCTGGGGCCCCGTGGTGAAGTGCAACGTGCCGAAGCGCGGCTGGATCAACGGCGTGGGCGGCTGCCCGAACGTGGGCGGCATCTGCATCGCCTGCACGATGCCCGGTTTCCCTGACAAGTTCATGCCGTTCATGGATGAGCCGCCAGGCGCGCGGGTTTCGACGACCGCGAGCACCCTGTACGGCACGGTCATCCGCACGCTGCGCGGCTTTACCGCCAAGACGGCCGACGAAGAACCCAAGTGGCGCAAGCGAGGCGACGAGTTGCTGACCGGCTATCAGCGGCCCTGGTGACGGGCCAGATGAGGAAGCGAGACACTCGATGACATCGACGCAGGAGAACGCCGGCCTGGTAGAGATGGCGTGGGATCCGATCACCAGGATCGTCGGCAGCCTCGGGATCTACACCAAGATCGACTTTAAGCAGAAGAAGGTAGCGGAGTGCTACAGCACGTCGTCTATCTTCCGCGGCTACAGCATCTTCATGAAGGGCAAGGACCCGCGGGACGCGCACTTCATCACCAGCCGGATATGCGGCATCTGCGGCGACAACCACGCCACGTGCTCGGTCTACAACCAGAACATGGCTTACGGGGTCAGGCCTCCGCACCTCGGCGAATGGATCATCAACCTCGGCGAGGCCGCCGAGTACATGTTCGACCACAACATCTTCCAGGAGAACCTGGTCGGCGTCGACTTCTGCGAGCGGATGGTCGGCGAGACCAACCCCGGCGTGCTGGAGCTGGCTAACCGGACCGAAGCCCCGCACGCGGCCGACCACGGTTACCGCTACATCGGTGACATCATGCGCTCACTCAACCCGCTGGAAGGCGAGTTCTACCGCGAGGCGCTACAGGTATCCCGGTCCACGAGGGAAATGTTCTGCCTGATGGAAGGGCGGCACGTGCATCCTTCGACGCTGTACCCGGGCGGTGTCGGCACGACGCCGACGGTGCAGTTGTTCACCGACTACCTGACCCGGCTCATGCGCTACGTCGAGTTCATGAAGCGCGTGGTACCGATGCACGATGACCTGTTCGACTTCTTCTATACCGCGCTGCCCGGCTACGAGGAAGTCGGCCGCCGCCGTGCCGACCTGGTCTGCTGGGGGAGCCTGAACGACCCCGAGCACTGCGACTTCCGGTATGACCACATGACCGGCTGGGGCCGCAAGATGTTCGTCTCGCCCGGCGTCATCCGCGACGGTCATCTGCTCACCAACGACCTGGTCGAGATCAATCTCGGCATCCGGATCCTGCTCGGCAGTTCGTACTACGAGGACTGGGAAGACCAGGAGCTGTTCGTGACCCGTGACCCGCTGGGGAACCCGGTGGACCGCCGGCACCCGTGGAACCAGCACACGATCCCGCGTCCCGGCAAGCGGAATTTCGACGACAAGTACAGCTGGGTGATGTCGCCCCGCTGGTTCGACGGCGAGAACTACCTCGCTGCCGACACCGGAGGCGGGCCGATCGCCCGGTTGTGGGCAACCGCGCTGGGCGGCCTGGTGGACTTTGGCTACGTCAAATCCACCGGGAACAGCGTGCTGATCAACCTGCCGCGAACCGTCACCAAGCCGGAGGTGACGTTCGAGTGGAAGATCCCCACCGACTCCGCAGGCGCGCCGCTGTCGAACGCGATCGAGCGGGACAGGGCAAGGACCTACTTCCAGGCCTACGCGGCAGCCTGCGCGCTGTACTTCACCGAGCGGGCACTGGCCGAACTGCGGGCCGGGAACACGAAGACCTGGGAGTCGTTCACCGTGCCGGACGAGGCCAACAGCTGCGGATTCACGGAGGCAGTCCGTGGCGTGCTGTCGCACCACATGGTCATCCGCGGCGGCAAGATAGCCAACTATCATCCCTATCCGCCCACGCCGTGGAATGCCAGCGTGCGAGACAGCTACGGCACGCCCGGCCCCTACGAGGACGCTGTACAGAACACGCCGATCTTCGAGGAGAACCCGCCGGAGTCGTTCAAGGGCATCGACATCATGCGGGCGGTGCGCAGTTTCGACCCGTGCCTGCCATGCGGCGTGCACATGTACCTGGGCAACGGCCGGGAGTTGCAGAAGGTGCATTCGCCCACGGCCGCCGTCCTGGCAACCTGATCCCTTCTCGGGGGCGTGACCGTGGAGGGCCACGCCCCCGGGAAGTGTCCTGGCACCGTGGCTGACAAGCTGGAACAGACCACTCGCGCGCTGTTGAGGCAGACGGAGGCCCGACATGAGCACCGTGGATCGGGTGAGCGCCCGGGTCGAGGAACTGCTCACGGCGCTGAAGTCCGGCGGTTTCGGCGGCGCCGCCGCGGCAGCCGAGGAGCTCGTCGGGCTCCTGGTTGGGCTGTACGGCGACGGCCTGACCCAGATCGCGTCGATACTCAGGGCGGAGGGCCCAGACGGCGAGGCCATGCTGGCGAAGCTGGCCGACGACCCGCTCGTCGAGGGCCTGCTGCTGGTGCACGACCTGCACCCGCTCGACACCGACGCGCGGATTCAGCGCGCGCTCGACCGCGTCCGGCCCTACCTCGGCTCACACGCAGGTGGCGTCGAGTACCTCGGCGTCACCGACGGCGTGGCACGTCTCCGGCTGGCGGGCAGCTGCCACGGATGCGCGTCCTCGTCGGTGACGGTGGAGCTGGCCATCAGCGGTGCCGTCCGCGACGCCGCACCCGAGGTCAGCGACGTCGTGGTAGAGGGCATGACCACGCCCCCCGACCCTCCGCTGCTGCAGATCGGCCAGCGCCCTGCAGACCGCCCCAAGGAAGGCCACGGTGTTCGCTGGGCGACGCTGCCCGAAATCGGCCCGCCGAGCTCCCGGCCGGTCAGCGCTGCCGCGGGCGGAATCCCCATTGTCGTCTGCGCGGTTCGGGGCACGCTGTATGCATACCGGGACGAGTGCCCGGCGTGCGGGTCGTCCGTGGCCGATGGGGCACTGGACCGAGAAGTGCTGACCTGTCCGGGCTGCCGCGCGGGCTACAACGTCCGGTTCGCGGGCCGCGGCGATTCCGGCCTGCACCTCGAACCGCTTCCCTTGCTAGCTGACAGTCAGGGCGTACGGGTCGCGGTACCGGAGGCAGTCCCTTGACCGGGCCGACGGGCCTGCGCCGGTTCGCCGTGCCCCGGCCCTCGACATCCGAAGTCCCCGCGATGCCGCCCGGCCTGGCCGACGCCGAGCCCGGGTCACCGCTCGATCGAGCCGGCGCCAACGGCGTGCCCGCCCCGGCTGAGGTGCCCGAGCGGTGCGAGTTGTGCGCCACGGAAGTGGAGCCGGAGCACGGCCACATTGCCGACCTGCAGGGCTCGTCGCTGCTGTGCGCCTGCCGGGCCTGCTACCTGCTCTTCACCCAGCCGAGCGCGGGCGGCAGCCACTACCTCGCGGTCCCTGACCGGTACCTGGAAGATCCGGACCGCACCATGACCGGGGCTGAGTTCGACAAGCTGGAGATCCCGGTCGGGCTGGCTTTCTTCATGCGCACGTCGAGGGACGGTGCGCTGACCGGGTTCTACCCCAGCCCGGCCGGGGTGACCGAGTGCCGCCTGGACCTGGACCGCTGGCATGAGCTTGAAGCCAGCCACCCGCTGCTTAGCGCACCGGCCGCCGACGTCGAGGCCACACTGATCAGCCGGACAGCCGACCGCGTTGAGTACTACCTGGTGCCGGTGGATGTCTGCTACGAACTCGCGGGGCGTATGCGGCTTGCCTGGCGGGGTTTCGACGGCGGGTCGGAGGCGCGTCAGCACATCGCGGACTTCCTGGCCAGGGTTCGGCAGCGAGCCCGGCCGATGCGGAGCGAGCATGGCTGAGCTCGTCTTCGACTGCACAGGCGCACACGCGGACAAGTACGCAGTAGCCCCAGCCATGCACTTCACCGTGCGGATCAGCGAGCTGACCGGGCTGCGCGTAGAGGCGATCGCGCTGCGCTGCCAGCTGCGGATCGAGCCCGTCCGGCGGCGCTACAGCGACACTGAGGCAGAACGTCTGCACGACCTGTTCGGTGACCGGCAGCGCTGGTCCGACACGCTGCGCCCGATGCAGTTCACCACTGTCACGGCGATGGTGCCGGGTTTCTCTGGCAGCACCGACGTGGACCTTCCGGTGCCGCTGACTTACGACATGGAGATCGGCGCCACCCGGTACTTCGCTGGGCTGGAAGGCGGCGAGGTGCCGCTGCTGCTGCTATTCAGCGGCACGGTGTTCAGCTCGGTGGACGGCAGGCTGTCGGTGAGCCAGGTGCCGTGGAGCAAGGAGGCGAGCTACCGGATGCCGGTCGCGGTGTGGCGCGAGTCCATCGATGCGCACTTTCCGGGCAGCGCGTGGATCAGGCTGAGCCAGCTGACGTTTGACGACCTGCTCCGGTTCAAGCTGGCCCGTGGCCTGCCGACCTGGGAAGCGACCATCCAGGCGCTGCTGGCCGCCGCGGCCGACCGGGCGGGTGGCCCAGCGTGAAACGTCAGTACCTGGACCAGGCGCGCCAGGTCGCCGACGCGATCCTGTACGAGGGATACCTTCTCTACCCGTATCACCAGGCAGCGCAGAAGAATCAGGTCAGATTCCAGTTCGGCGTCCTCATGCCGGCTGGCTATCAGGCCGTCGACCCCAGTGAGCCAAGCTCGTGCCAGACCGAATGCCTGGTCGAGTGCGGCAACGACGCCGAAGTCAGCATCCAGGTCCGCTTCCTGCAACTGCAGAGCCGGGCCGTCCAGGCCGGATCGCCGGGCAAGTGGCACGACGTCGCCTCGCTGACCGTGGCGGGCAGCGAGTACACGGCCTTCGACGAGGCGGTCGAGCAATCCGAACACGTCGGCGCCGCGGTGTCGGCGTTGCTGCGCCGGGACGCCGAAGCCGAGTTCGGCGTGAACGGATGCGAGACAGCCGACGTGGTTGCCAGTGACCAGGACGGCCATTACGGCCGCCTGGTGCGGCGGCGGGAGCCACTGACCGGCCGGGTCAGATTGCACGCTGACCGCGTCGGCGGCGTGTATCAGGCGCTGCGGTTGCGCGTCAGCGTGGAGAACCTGACCGTGCCGCCGGCCGGGCTTCGCTCGCGTCATGACGGGCTGCGGCACGCGCTCATCGCCGCGCACCTGCTCATCGCGGTGCCAGGGGGGCGGTTCCTGTCGATGACCGACCCGCCAGAGTGGGCCGCAGCCGAGGTCGCAGCGTGCCAGAACGTTCGCGCCTGGCCGGTGCTCGCCGGGCCGGCGGAGTGCACCGAGCTGATGCTGTCAGCGCCGGTGATCCTCTACGACCACCCGGAGATAGCGCCCGAGAGCGCAGGCGACCTGTACGACGCAACGGAGATTGACGAGATCCTGACGCTGCGGACCATGGCCCTGACCGACGCGGAGAAGCGCCAGGCACGGTCCACTGACCCGCGGGCAGCGGACCTGATGGACCGGCTGGATCACCTGCCGCCGGAACTGCTCGAGCGGATGCACGGCGCCATCAGGTACCTGCGTGCCGTTCCCGCCGGGGACGGCGACGTTCAGGACGCCGCGCAGGAGCCGCGCTTCGCGCCGTCGGTGCCCTGGTGGGATCCGGGCTCGGACGCGTCAGTCTCGCCGGAGACCGATCACGTGGTCGTCAGCGGGGTCCGGCTCGCCCGCGGCTCTCGGGTGATCATGCGGCCCGGGACGCGGCGCGCCGACGCCCAGGACCTCTTCCTGGCCGGGCGCGAAGCTGTGGTGGAAGCAGTCCTGTTCGACGTCGACGGCCAGGTCCACCTGGCAGTGACGCGGGCCGACGACCCGGCCGCCGACCTGAATCACGGCCGGTTCCTCTACTTCGCGCCAGAGGAGCTTGAGCCGCTTGACCACACTGTCGCACTCCGCACGGCCACCGAAGAGAGGAAAGAGAAATGATCTTCAGGCTAATCAAGGCGGCACTGATCGCAATCGTCGTGGCAGCCGTCATCCAGTCGATACCGGACATCAAACGCTATCTCGAACTGCGGGAGATGTAGTTCAGCCCTCGGCGCGAGGCTGAAAGGACAACCCTGCTTGCCAACAAGGTGAAGGCGGAACTGTGGAGACAATCATCGGCTTTGTCGTCGGCTACTACGTCGGAACGCAGGACGGCAGGAAAGGCCTGCAACGGCTGCGTGATTCCGTCC
>JASIGS010000122.1 GCA_030052355.1 Streptosporangiaceae bacterium
GAGCAGCCGCTGGCGGTTCGCCGGGGTCGTCCTGAGGAACTCGGCGAAGCCGCCCTGCGGCAGCAGCACTGACTGGGTGAAGTGCTCGTAGCTGAGCCCGAGCAGGTCCTGGACACGCGACTTGACCTCGTCGGGTCCTTCGGCGAGCGACTCGACCATGGCCTCGAGCAGGTCGGCGAGCGGCGCGCCGGGATCGACGCTGGCGTCCAGCCGCTCGAGCCTCGCCGCCTTCGTGGTGACCTGCCCGGTGCGGCCGCGCTGCAGCGACCTGGCCGCGACATAGCGCTCGCCGCCCAGCTCGAAGATCAGGCTGACGGTGCAGGCGTTGGCCGACGGGGCCAGCGCGTTCCGCACCTCGCGCTCGTTATCCCAGCGCGGCACCGTCCCGTACAGCGCGAAACACAGCGCGTCGATGACCGTGCTCTTGCCCGAGCCGGTCGGGCCGACGAGAGCGAAGAAGTCGACGTCAGTGAAGTCGATGTCGGTCGGGTTCCGGTACGTGCCGAACCCGTCGAGCACAAGTCTGAGCGGCCGCACCGCACCAGTGTGGCGCATGCGGGCGGAACACGAAGCCCGACCTGCAGGCCGCCGACGCGGACCAAGCGCGGTCGTCGGCGTGAGTATTGGCCGCTGCGCGAGGCTGGTTGTCTAGTGAAGCGAGTCACGGCGCCGGGCGAATGGGGGCCAGCCAGACGAGCGAGGGATTATCCCTCGCCCGCCGGGCTGGTCACCCGTCAGCTTGACCCGGCCGGGTCCCCTGTCAATTGCCGCCGGGCGGAGTCGATCCCGTGTAGCCCCAGGCCTGACCGCCCGCGCCGTTGCAGCCGTCCGAGGTCACCATTACCAGCGGCGAGGTGTACGCCGACATACCAGCGTCGGAAATGTTCAGTTGATCCGCTGACAGGCACGAGTAGACAGTCTCGCTTTTGACCTGGTACTCGGTCAGCAGCTCGTAGCCGATGCCGCCTGAGTACTGGAAGACCCACCAGTTTTGAGCGTCGACGGTAGTGCTGCACGGCTGCAGATCGACCCATCCCCACCCGTTGGCTGTCCCATTGGCTGACCCGTTGCTCTCGTTGTTCCAGGTGGCACATTCGGTGGTGCCCTGGAGCCGGTACTCGTAGAACTGAATGTCGTCGTAAACGGGCCCGGTCACCTGGCACCAATTCGATGCATTGTCGTCGGTGGGGTCGGTGTAGAACACCTCGCTGACAACGTTCGACTTGTCGCTCGACGTGGTGCTCGTGGCCTCCCAGTACTGGGCCGTTCCTGCGTTGGTTTCCGGGAGGTCATACCACTGGCCCTCGTCGTGGCAGGTGGTCGCCGCAAGTGCGGCGGGGGCCGCGCCGGCGGCGACGGTAGCCATGCCGAGAGCGAGGGCGACCGGCATCGCAGCGGCCAGCAGAACGGTGAGCCGTTTCATCTTGCTCCTTTGGGTCAGAAGGGCGGGTGCCTAGTGCGACCAGCCCTTCCCTTTTATACATTTAAAGCGCCATTCTTACGTGGTAACTTTTGGAACCATGACACCGAATTGGCAGCGCGGCCAGAGGCGGCTGACGAGAGAGACGGGAGCCTGCCTCGCAGCGTGCCCGGGGCGTGCAGCGGGCGAAGACGCTCTGCCGAGCGGCGGCCCGTGGCGCTTGCAGGCGAAGAACACGACGATGAGGCCGCCGTTGCGGGTCAAGGATAGGTAGTTCTGCCCATGCGCCTGGGTAGACGGGCACCCTAGGGTGGCCTTCGACCCTGCGGATACAGCCACCGTTCGTCATGGCTGCCAGCCGCGGGGTTACCTGTCCAAGATGACCAAGAGGGGGATCAATGAGATTGACCCGTCGTCCCGTGCGGATGCTGGGCGCAGTCGTCGGCTCGGTGGCTCTCGCCGGGACGTTCATGGCCGTCAGCGCCGGGGCGGCTAGCGCCGCTCCGAACGTGTTGCGCGTCGGCTGCGGTCGGGGCGCCTACCCCACCATTAGTGCCGCGGTGAGCGCCGCGACCAGCGGACAAACGATCATCGTCTGTCGCGGCACCTATAACGAGGATGTGGTGGTGCCCGCGAGCCTGTCGGACGTGTCGGTCATCGGCGTCGGGCGGCCGGTGGTTGACGCAGCCAACCTGTTCAACGGCTTCCAGGTCCTGGGATCCGGTACCAAGATCGAAGGCTTCACCGTCGAGAACGCGCTCGGCGAGGGCATCCTCGTGGGCTACTCGGCTACCGCGGTTTCGCACGTCACGATCAGCGGGAACACGGTCACGCACAATGACCAGGGCAATCCGACCGGCGCAGCTATAACGACTTCCACCTACCCGCAGTGCAACGAGAACCCAGCTGCACCGACGAGTCCCGGTGACTGCGGCGAGGGGATCCACCTGGCCAACGTCTACGACTCGGCGGTGGTCGGTAACGACGTCGCCGGCAACAGCGGCGGGATCTTGCTCAGCGACGACACGGGCGCGACGTACGGAAACCTGGTCGCGTACAACGACGTGTCCGGGAACACGCTCGACTGCGGGATCACGATCGCGAGCCACACGCCTGAGGTCTTCGGCGGAGGCGTGTACGACAACAGGATCATTTCCAACCGGGTCACCGGCAACGGGGTGCTCGGTCAGGGAGCTGGCGTCCTGCTCGCTACCGCCGTCCCGGGAGACGTACCAGACGAGATCCCGGGCACCGGCGGCGCCGTCTACGACAACCTGGTTGAGGGCAATTACCTCGCGGGCAACGGTCTCGGCGGCGTCACGGTGCACAGCCACGCAACCGGCGAGGACCTCAGCGGGAACACGATCACCCGGAACGTGATCGGAACCAACAACGTCGATGGCGACGCAGATTTCCTCCCCACCTTCTCCGACATGCAGACGACCGGCGTGATCGTGGCAGTGGCCTCCAGCATCACGATCACGATCGCCCATAACCTGATCTCTGACGACGTAGACGGCGTGTTCATGGGCACGGTGGACGGCGCGACGATCACTGCCAGCGGCACGTCGTCGAACCGCTTCTTCCACGTGACTGACGACGTAGTCACCGCCCCCTAGCGCCGTCCGTCAGCACACGGCCTGAGGTATCGGGGCGGGCACCAGTCGTGCCCGCCCCGACGCGTCGTCGTCAGGGCAGGCGGACCTCCCACACCAGCCTGATGTGCCGCAGTACCAGTGCGCCATCGACCTGGTTGGCGGCGAACGCCGTCTCGAGTTCGGCCGCGACCGACTCCCAGGGCGGTCGCGGCGGCGCGCCCGGCGCTCCGGCGAGCCGGTCATACAGCGACCGCGCAGAGAGCAGGTACTCCGGCACGTCGACCCACCAGAGCCGGTAGTCGGTGATGCCATGCCGATTCAGCGGGCCGGTCACCCAGCCGGACACCTCTTCGTATGCGAGGCACACAAGGAAATCCGCGAAGCTTGGCACGCTCGGCGCCCACGGTGGTGGCGGGGCACTCCCCGCCGCGTGCACGCCCAGGATGACCGTTCCGGGCCGGGCAACCCGGACCAGGTCGTCCAGGAAGTGGCTCAGCGTCGGCCCGCGGCGGTCGATGACCAGGTCGACACAGCCGTCGGCGAGCGGCAGCTGACCGCCGCGATGATCCGCGCCGGGGCCAGCCAGCTCCGCCTCGATGAAGCGGACGTTATCCAGGCCGGACTCGGCGCGCAGCTCACTGGCGAGCGCGAGCAGCCCGGCCGCCCGATCGATGCCGACTAATGAGCGGGCTTGCCGGGCAACCGAGAGGGCGAGGTCACCGTGGCCGCAGCCGACATCGAGCACGTCGGAGTCGGCCGTCAGGTGGCGGCCGAGGAGCTCGAGGAAGAAGTCCTCGCCGTTGCCGTCGGCCACGACCGAGTCCCACTTATGGGAGAATCCGCGTTCCGCGATCCGGCGGTCGGTCTTCCACCGATCGAGGTCATGCGCCGTCGCGTACCGGGTCGGCCGGGCGGTCCGCATACCGCGAGCCTCACATCACCAGACGGCGCGGGCAACTTCCCCGACGAGCTCGAGCTTGCGTTGCTGAGTGGCCTCGGTGATGTGGTTCGCCCCGACGGACACCGAGGCAAACCCGCACTGAGTCGAGACTGCGAGTCGTTCCTTGTCTATATAGCGCGAGGCCTCGTCGACCCGCGCGACGACCTCTTCCAGCGGCTCGATCGTCGTCGTCTTGCTGGAGATCAGGCCGAGCACCACCCGCTTGTCGTCCGGCACCTTCGCCAGCGGCTCGAACCCACCAGACCGGTCGTCGTCGTACTCCATGAGGAAGACGTCGAAGTCAGGCATCCGGCTGAAGATCGCCTCGGCGGTGAAGTCGTAGCCGCCGCTCGCGATCCACAGGCTCTGGTTGTTGCCCTTGCACAGGTGCAGGCCGAAGGTCACGCCCGGCACGTCAGCGACCGAGTTGATGATGTCCACGCCCTCGGTGAGCGTCCGTTCCGTCGGCATGCCGAGCGATTCGCGCATCGCGCGGTTCTCCGGGTCGACTAGCGTGCCGAGGTCGGGCGAGTCGATCTGGACGTACGT
>JASIGS010000123.1 GCA_030052355.1 Streptosporangiaceae bacterium
TGCTGATGCTGACCTGGTACAAGGGCAAGTGGGCCGCCGTCAAGGTGCCCCAGCCCGCCGGCGCGGCCACGGCCAACGTCGTCGCCATCGCCTGCGCGACGGCGACCAGGTGCGTGGCCGTGGTCAGCTACGTAACCACCGCTGAGGCCACCGGAACGGAGCTGCTGACCTGGACGGGAACGACCTGGACAGCACGCAAGCCGCCGTTGCCTGCCGGCGCGGAAGGCCAGGCCGTGAGCCTGTACACGGCAGCCTGCGCGCCCTCGTCCCGCTGCATCGTGGGCGGCACGTACCAGGACGCGTCAGCCCAGTCGCACGGGCTGCTGCTGACCTGGTCGGGAAGCAGCTGGACGGCAACCGAGGCACCGTCGGCCGTTTACGCCGTGCACGCCGCCTCCTGCCCGTCGGCCACCAGGTGCTTCGCAGTTGGCAGCGGTGCGAGCAATGGGCTCGAGCTGCTGACCGGACCCTAGCCCGCGGCCGTCACGGCATCCTGAGCTTGTCGATCTGGTCCATGTCGCCGTAGCCGTTGTACGTCCCGCCGCCGCCGGACCACTGCCACATCAGGGCGTACTTCGAACTGCTGGTCATGCCGCCGAAGAACTGGGCGCACGTACTGGTCCCGGCCAGGCACCAGTTGTAGGGGTGGTGGGCCAGGCTGCTGGTGTCGGCGTTGTAGGTCCACTCGTACGTGTTCGTGATGGACCCGTCGCTCCCGAAGATGTCCGACCAGATCGACGGCGCCGAGTAAACGCCGGCCTTATAGGAAGAGTGGCTGGTCAGGTAGTCGGCAAATCCGTCGAAGTCGGCCCTGTCGACCTGCGGCGCCACGTAGGACGACTTCACCACGCCGCTGCACGGCGAGGTGTAGACCGCGTTCCAGCCGTTGTCCGGCGCCGGCGTGTAGGCCGGCGCGTCGCCGGGCAGCTCGACGTCGAGGAACACCACTGGATAGGTCACCTTCGGGCTCTCCTTGGCCAGGTCCCGCAGCGCTACCGCGGCCTGATCCTCGCCCCAGGCCTGCGCCTCCGCGGTGGTCCCGTTGTAGTGCGGGTCCACTCCCGGTCCGGCCATGAACCAGTAAGCGCCGACGCCTATGCCGAGGTGATAGGTGTTGTAGTTCGTGCTGGCGTCGTCGGCGTCCGGCTTAGACCAGACGACCACGCCGTGGCAGCCCTGCCAGGCTGCCCAGTTCCCCACCATGCCGATGTATCCGCCGTAAGCACCCCCGATGGCGGGCTCCCGGTATGGCGGCTTGCTCGTGATGGCGATGTAGTTGCTGTCGGTCCCGTACCAGAAGCCGGGTGAGTTGCCCGTCGTGGCCAGGGCCGGCGATGCCAGGGCCATCGCGAGCAGTGCCCCGCTGCCGAGCGCCAGGCCGACCGCCCGGGTTGCCCGTCCCCGCCGGATGGGGTGGCTTGACCTCGTCGTCTTTACCATGTGAATCGCATCCTCCCCCTGCCCTGCCAGCATTAGGCGACGGCGCCAGCCTGCGCAAGGACTTAGGTCACCACAAATCAGGACATCGCCGGGACTACGTGGCGCATCCCGGCCGACGAAACTTTCTAATGGTGACCGTGTCGATCTGCGGCGTCCGGGTTCGACGCTCTGGTGACAGAGGCTCGCGCGGCCGGCCGGCCGCGCGGCCCGCACACCCGCCCGGTGGCTCGGCGAGTTGCCGGCGAACGAGAGGATTACGGCCATGAAGTACCTCTGCTACACCTTGGGTGACCCGAACGTCCCGTTTGGCGATCCAGAGCCGGAAATGTACCAGAAGATGGACGACTTCATGGAAGAGGCGACCAAGGCCGGTGTGCTGCTGGCGACGGGCGGCGTCGGGCCACTGGACGAGGCGGTCAGGGTGAGCTACCACGACGGCGAGTACACGGTGCTGGACGGCCCGTTCACCGAGGCCAAGGAGCTCATCGGCGGCTGGGCGCTGCTGGAGTGCCGGGACAAGGCCGAGGTGGTCGAGTGGACCAGGCGGTTCCTCGGCATCGTCGGGTTCGGCGAGACCACCATCAGGCCAGTCATCGGCGGACCCTCGCACGGCGATTAGGAGACGCGCCATCACCCCGCCAAGGAGTTGCGTGCACCGCCATATCGATCTTGGGCCAGCCGTGGGTGTGAAGTTGTAACGCCTATAACCGGCACAACTTCACACCCACGACCGGCGTCGGCGGCGTTTTGCCCGAAATGACCGGCTCGTTGTGCGAGGCGAGCCACGGGTCGGCCTTGCCGGCCTGGCCGGCTGATGATGTGATCGGAAGCCGTGGCGGATTCGCAGGCGAGCGCGGCGATCGAGACTGTCATCAGGCTGGAGTCGGCCCGTCTCATTGCCGGGCTGGCCCGCTACACCGGTGACGTGGGCCTGGCGGAGGACCTGGCACAGGACGCGGTCGTGGCGGCGCTCGAGCAGTGGCCGTCGGAGGGCGTGCCTCGCAACGCCGGAGCCTGGCTCATGACGGTGGCCAAGCGCCGCGCCATCGACACGTTCCGGCGCAACAGCGAGCTGGAGAAGAAGTACGCCCAGCTGGCCACGTCGCTGCAGGCCGGGGGCGACGCCGTCACGCCCGACTTCGACAAGGCGTTCCGCGACGAGATCGACGACGACATGCTGCGGCTGATCTTCACGGCGTGTCACCCGGTGCTCAGCGTCCGGGCCCGGGTCGCGCTCACGCTCCGGCTGCTCGGCGGGCTGACCACGGCCGAGATAGCCCGCGCCTACCTGGTGCCCGAGCCGACGATCGCGCAGCGCATCGTCCGCGCGAAGAAGACACTGGCGCAGGCGCAGGTCCCATTCGAGGTTCCGGGCAGCGAGCAGCGGCCAGCGCGGCTCTCGTCCGTGCTCGAGGTGATCTACCTGATATTCAACGAGGGCTACTCGGCCACCGCTGGCGACGACTGGACGCGCCCCGACCTGTGCGCCGAGGCGGTCAGGCTCGGCCGCGTGCTGGCGCGGCTCGCTCCGGCAGAGCCCGAGGTGCACGGCCTGGCGGCGCTGCTGGAGATCCAGGCGTCGAGGATCCCCGCGCGTACCCGGCCCGACGGCGAGCCGGTGCTGCTGCTCGACCAGGACCGCGCGCGCTGGGACCGGCTGCTGATCAACCGCGGGCTCGCGGCCCTGCAGAGGGCCATCGACCTGGGCGGGGAACGCGGCCCTTACGCGCTGCAGGCCGCGATCGCCGCCTGCCACGCCAGGGCGTTCCGGCCGGAGGACACCGACTGGGAGCGCATCGTCGGGCTGTACAACATGCTGGCCGAGGTGATGCCATCACCCGTGGTCGAGCTCAACAGGGCGGTGGCGCTGGCGATGGCCCGCGGCCCGCAGGCGGGCCTCGACCTTGCCGACCAGCTCGCGGCCGAGCCCGCGCTGCGCGGCTACCAC
>JASIGS010000124.1 GCA_030052355.1 Streptosporangiaceae bacterium
GACCCGGCCTTCACGTACGGCAGAACGTCTCCGGCGATAGCCTGGGAACGTGCCTGCTGAATCTTCCTTCGACATCGTCTCGAAGATCAACCACCAGGAAGTCGACAACGCCCTGAACCAGGCGGCCAAGGAAATAAGCACCCGGTTCGACTTCCGCGGCGTCGGCGCCTCCATCGCCTGGTCCGGCAAGGAAGCAGTCGAGATCAGGGCGAACAGCGAGGAACGGGCCAACGCCGTCCTCGACGTGTTCAAGGAGAAGCTGGTCAAGCGCTCCGTCTCACTGAAGGTCCTGGACGCTGGCGAGCCCAAGCTCTCCGGCAAGGACTACCACCTGCACGTCGGCCTCAAGGAAGGCATCTCTCAGGACGACGCCAGGAAGATCTCCAAGATCATCAGAGACGAGGGCCCCAAGGGTGTCCGCGCCCAGGTCCAAGGCGACGAGCTGCGTGTGTCCTCGAAGAAGAAGGACGAGCTCCAGGCGGTACAGGCTCTGCTCAAGGGCAAGGACATCGAGATCGCGCTGCAGTTCGTCAACTACCGGTAGCTGCCTCAGGCGGCTACCGGCCGCGTTTTGCGTTCCAAAGGACAAGACCCTCAGCGCGCCGGTCTGCCTGGGGATGCGTCCGGTGCGGCGGTCGTCTGTGCGGGACGGCTCTCGCCAGGGTCAGCCGGACGCGAGCATCTCGTACCAGTAGCCGCCGTTCAGGTCGATGTCGTTGCCGTGGGCCTGCCCGGGACCCGAGTCGGCGATGTACGTGTACAGAGGGTGGCCGTCGTAGGTCTCCTGGATGGACCCGTCGGACCGCCGGATGGTGCCTAGCCGGCCGGTGACGCCTGGTCCAGCGCGGTCGGGACCGGGAACCGGCGGCCAGTACTGCGCGCACGCGCCGTTGCACATGGACTTGGTCGGCGTATCTGGTGCGAACCAGTACAGAGTATGACCTTTGGAGTTGGTCAGGACGGTCTTCCCGCCGATGTTGGCCGTCCCGAGCACCGACCCCGACGACGCCGTCGTCGGAGCGGGCACGGACGCGCCGGCGAGAGCGGCGGCGAGCAAGCCGAGCGCGACCACCCCAACGGCCGCCGCGCCGAGGCTTGCCAGACTTGCGCTCACGCTGGGCATACGCACCTTCAGGCCGGGAACGTGCGCGGCCGGGGAACTGACCATGGCGTACACGGCCAGCACGGCGAACGCGGCAACCTCGACTACCCCGGCCACGATCCCGGCGGTCGTCCGGACCTCACGGAAGCCGAACAGGCCGAACTGCACAGACAGCAGGTAGCCGCCGAGGGTGGCCAGCGCGAAGAGCGCGCCTGCCACGGCGACCAGCCGGCTGCCAGATACCAGCAGCAAGAGGCCCAGGCCGAGCCCGGCGATGACTTGGAGCAGGAACAACCAGCCGATAGTCGGAATCGTCCGGTATCCGGTCAGATACAGGTCCAGGTGGATGCCGCCCGTTGCCCACAGCAGCCCAGTCCCGGCAAGACGGAGGATCGGGTCCTCCCGCCGTGACCTGGCCTGCCGCCCTGGGCCATGCCGCGCCCTTCGACCCGTGCCCTCGCGGCGGTGAGCCCCTGTCCTCAGCGAAGTGCCCATGCCCTTACTACGCCCACGAGGTCGCCGGCGGTTCAAGTGCTACCACCCCGCAGAAACCCCCCGGGGGTGTCTGACTGCACGCCACCGCAGCTCCACCTGGGGTTCGGCAGCCAACACGTATTACTAGTTCAGTGTGCATTCGCCGGGGCGGGCAGCACCGCGGGCGCCGACCGTGCTGGGATTAGCCTGTGCCGGCACTGCGCCGAACCAACAAAGTGCCAAACCAAGGAGGCCACATGACGGGCGTCCCGCCGCTTCGCGAACGCAAGGCCTGGCAGGCGCTTGAGCGCCATCACGCCGAGATCGGCGGCCGTCACCTGCGCGAGCTGTTCGACGCCGACTCCGGTCGCGGCGACCGGCTTACCGCGGAGGCGGCCGGGCTATACCTGGATTACTCCAAGAACCGGGTCACCGACGAAACCATGGCGCTGCTGGTCCAGCTGGCGCAGGAGTCCGGCGTGGAAGAGCGCCGCGACGCCATGTTCGCGGGCGAGCACATCAACGTGTCAGAAGACCGCGCGGTGCTGCACGTAGCGCTGCGCATGCCAAAGACCGCGTCCCTGGTCGTCGACGGTAAAGACGTGGTCGCGGAGGTGCACGAGGTGCTGGACCGGATGCGCACGTTCGCCGACCGGGTCCGTTCCGGCGAGTGGACCGGCTACAGCGGCAAGCGGATCCGCAACGTGATCAACGTCGGTATCGGCGGATCGGACCTCGGACCGGTGATGGCCTATGAGGCGCTGCGCCACTACAGCGACCGCGGTATGACGTTCCGGTTCGTGTCGAATGTCGACTCGACCGACTTCGCTGAGGCCACCAGGGACCTGCAGGCCGACGAGACGCTGTTCATCATCTCGTCGAAGACGTTCGGCACGCTGGAGACGCTGACCAACGCGACCTCGGCGCGCGACTGGGTGCTCGCCCAGCTTGGCGGCGACGAGGCCGCGATCGCCAGGCATTTCGTCGCGGTGTCGACCAACGCCGACAAGGTCGCCGCGTTCGGCATCGACACGCAGAACATGTTCGGCTTCTGGGACTGGGTCGGCGGTCGCTACTCGATGGACTCGGCCATCGGCCTGTCCACGATGATCGCCATCGGGCCGCACAGCTTCGAGGAGATGCTGGCGGGCTTCCACGCGATCGACGAGCACTTCCGCACCGCACCGCTGGCGCAGAACCTGCCGGTCCTGATGGGCCTGCTGTGCGTGTGGTACGGCGAGTTCTTCGGCGCGCAGACCGTCGGCGTCATGCCCTACGACCAGTACCTCAAGCGCTTCCCCGCCTACCTGCAGCAGCTCACGATGGAATCCAACGGCAAGCGGGTCACGCTCGCGGGCGATCCGGTCGACTACGACACGGGCGCGGTGTTCTGGGGTGAGCCAGGCACGAACGGGCAGCACAGCTTTTATCAGCTCATTCATCAGGGAACGCGCCTGATTCCGGT
>JASIGS010000125.1 GCA_030052355.1 Streptosporangiaceae bacterium
CGCCGGGCCCGCGCTGACGACATAGGTCCGGTTGTTGGTGCCGTGGGTGGCCGGGAGCCGCGCGTCGGGCTGGATGCCCCAGCGCGCCAGCAGGCCGGCGGGCAGCCTCGGCCCCGGGGGCGGGCCCGGCTCGGTGCTCACCCGCCGATCCTGCCGTGCGACCGGTCCGGCGGGCGAACCGTTTTATGAGGGAACGCCCCGCAATGCAGCCTCACCGCCTGGGCGGCGCAGGTTCAGAGGCCGGTCAGGAACTCGATCAGTCCAGGAAAGTAGTGCTGAGGATCGTCGAACTGGGCCAGGTGGCTGCCGTCGGGGCAGTGCAGGTACCGACCACGCGGTAGCTGCCCCGCCATCCAGCGCATGTGGGCCGGGTCCATGGTGTCATGGGCCGCGCCGATGACGAGGGTCGCGACGTCGATGCTCGCCAGGTCGCCCGAGCGGTCCCAGTCCTCGAGGGCACCGCTCAGGCCGAGCTCACTGGGCCCCTGCATGGGGACATAGATAGCCGGGTTGATGTGCCGCAGGGACCGTGTCACCGGGTCGGGCCAGTCGGCGAGCGGCATCCGGCAGACGTGCAGCACGTAGTGATGTTCGAGTAGCAGTTGCTCGTACCGCGGGTCATCGGTGTTCCCGTCCGCCTCGAGCCGCTGGATCTCGGCCAGGACGCGCTGGTCCATGGCGGGCATGAGGACGTCGCGTGCGTAGGCGTTGTAGAGCGGCGCGCTCGACATCATGTTGGAGATCACCAGCCCTTTGAGGTGCTGCTGGTGGTGCAGCGCGTACTCCATCGCGAGCAGGCCACCCCACGACTGGCCGAGCAGCACGAAGTTGGTCGCGTCGAGGGCAAGGGCCTCGCGGACCTGATCGACCTCGGCCACGAACCGGTCAAGCTGCCAGAGGGATGCGTCGTCGGGCTGGTCGCTGCGAAACGAGCCGAGCTGGTCGTAGTGGTAGTACTCGATACCGGCGCGCGGGAACCGCGTGTCGAAGCACTCATACACCTCGCTGGTGGCGCCCGGCCCGCCGTGCAACAGCAGCACCTTGAGCGCCGGGTTGTTGCCGACCCGCTTGGTCCAGACGCGAAACTCGCCGGCGGGCGTGCTGACCGGGATCATTCGCGACCCGCCAGAGATCACGTCGCGTGCGGCCCAGGTGTCGGTGTCGAAATAAGACATGCTCGGTTCGGTCATGCCGACAACCTACTGTCGGAAGCTCACGAAGCGCCGGCAACGCGTCAGCCCGGCAGCGTCGCAAGCATCTCGACGAGTTCCTCGCGCCGGTAGCCGCTGCGCCGGCCGAGTTCGATTAGCTCCTTCATCTTGGTCACGATGGCGCCGCGCTCAGGTGTGCCCGCGACGACAATGGCCCGGCCACGGCCCAGCTCGAGCAGGCCCTCTTCGCGGAGTATCCGGAGCGCCCGCAGCACGGTATTGGTGTTCACGCCGAGAACCGCCGCCAGGTCCTTTGCCTGGGGGATCCGCTCGCCCGGTCCCGCCTCACCGTCGGCGATTGCGCGTCGGATCTCGGCGGCAACCTGCTCGTGCAGGTACGTGGGGTCGGCACGATCAACAGCCCCGAGCGCCAGGTTCGTGTCGTCATACTCGGGCGGCTTGACAGCGGTCATGACGCTAAGGATAGTAGCGTTAATGAGGACTATCCATCTCCGGGGAGCCGGCGGCGGGACGCGGACCGCGGACCGGCCGTTGGCCGAGCCGCCCGGCTCTCCCGCGGAGGTGCTGTTCCAGGAAGCCAGGCGTCGCGAACGACGACGGCGCCGCGCAGTAGCGCTTGGCGTGCTCCTCGCCCTCGGTGGCGTAGCGCTCGGGCTCGTCTTCGCGGTCGGCGGCTCGCCTCCTCGCCGGCCAGGCCATGGTGCGGGCTCAGGGAAGAGACCTGGCGCCCCCGGAGCCGTCGCCGGCCACTTCACGTTCAGGGGAAACGGCATTGGCGGCGCCACGTTTGGCCAGCCGGAGGCCGTCGCGATCGCAGAGCTGGACAAGGTTCTCGGCCCGCCGAGGACGTCGCGGCCGACGGCCGACGCCGGAAACTGCACCGTCGACGCGTTCCTCACCTGGCCGACGATGACCGCGTACTTCTTCCGCGGCCGCTTCGTCGGATACAACTCGGCCAGCCTGCTGGGGATGGGCCCCGGCGCGCCGGGCAAGATCCCGAGCACGACGACGGCAGCGGGCCTGCGGGTCGGAGACGACATCGCCCAGGCCAGGCGCATCTACGGAAGCTCCTTCGTCGTCCTGCTCTCGCAGGGCGGCAGCTGGCGCGTCAGAACCTCGACCGGGACCCTCGACGGCTACCTGACCGCGGTCCCCGGCAGCCGGAGCCGGCAAGTCCCCAAGGTCGCGGACGTAAGCGCGGGGGCGGTGGGCTGCCCCGCACTCTCGCCCTGACGGCGCGGCCGTCACAGCCCAGGCCCGCCCGGGCGGGCGGGCTCGACCAGGTGAGGTCAGGGAAGATCGCGTCGCACCAGCCAGCGGGGTTTGCCGCCGCGGCGGCCTGCGGTCTGGCAGACGCGGCTGAACCCGTGAGCCTCGAATAGCCCGACGGTACCCACGTAACCGCTGGTCTGGTCGACGCGATCGCGGCCAGGATCGACCGGGTAGCCTTCCACCGCGGTGGCGCCCATCGCGTGCGCATGGCCGACGGCGCCCGCCAGCAGCTCGTGCATGAGGCCGCGGCGCCTGAACCCCGGCCGCACGACGAAGCACACCACCGACCACGCACCCTCGTCCTGGACGTGCGGGATCGTCCGGGAGTT
>JASIGS010000126.1 GCA_030052355.1 Streptosporangiaceae bacterium
AGTTTCTCAGGACGACCCCGGCGAACCGCCAGCGGCTGCTCGTCGAGCTGCTGGCGTTCGGGGTGTACAGGCAGATCGGCGAGCGCGCCAGGCAGCGAGCCCAGCACGCCGAGTACCAGCGGGACGCGGCGCAGCAGGCTCGCGACCAGCTCGCGGACGCGACGGCCGCAGCCGAAGCCACCGCAGCCGCGCGGGTCGCCGGGCTGACCGAGCTCGCCGCCATCGTCGATGTCAGCCTGGCGACGCTCGCCGGGTTGCAGGACCGAGCCGCGGAGGCCACCAGGCTAGCCCGCGAGGAGAGGAACGCCGCCGACCTCCTGCAGGCCGTTCGCACGCCCGCCGAGGCCCCGGGACTCGCACAGCAGATCGCCGCGGCCCAGGCCCTCGTCACGAGCTGCCGCGAGCGCCGCGACGAGGCCGCCAGGGTTGCGGACGAAGCCGAGGAGACCAGGGCCGCGCTGCCGGACAAGGCCGAGACACAGCAGCGGCTGAACATGTACACGCTGCGCCGTGAGCTTGCCGCCGATGCCGGCCGGCAGGCGAAGGAACTGGCGGCGTGCCGGGAAACCGAAGCCAAGCTCGCCGCTGAGCTGGAGGCCGCTGACAAGGGGCTCGCGCTCGCGAGGGAGAGGCTGGAAGCCGCGCAGCGCGAGCACGCGGCGGCTGGCCTGGCTGAGACCTTGCACGTCGGCGACGACTGCCCGGTCTGCCGCCGGAGGATCAGCGTGCTGATACCGGTCGAGACGCCGACCGACCTGGACGCGGCCAGAGCGCAGCTGCAAGCCGCGACGACAGCCCACCGTCAGGCCCAGTCGGCGCATCAGCAGGCGGGCCGGGCCACGGCGTCGGCTCAGTCGGAATTGGCCGGCACGCAGGCGCGGCTCGACAACGCGGCCCGCCTGATGGCGGATGTAGCGCCCGAAGCCGAGCTGGCGAGCCAGCTCCAGGCCATCCTGGCGGCAGACGCGGCGCTGACCACGGCCCGCGGCCGGCGCTCGGCCTGCCAGACCGAACTCGCCGCCGCGGAGAAGTCCCGCGAGGCCCTGGTCGCGGACGAGCAGGAAGCGTGGGCGGCACTCGCCGCGGCCAGGGACAAGCTGGTGAGTCTCGGTGCGCCGGCCGTCGCGGTCGGTGCGCACACCGGCCCGGCGGGCCCCGACCTCGCCTCGGCGTGGCGGATGCTGACCGAGTGGGCGCTCGCCGAGCTCGGGAAGCGCGGCGAGCGCCGGTCCGAGCTCGAAGCGACCGCCGCCAGCCTCGACCGTGAGGTCTCCGATGCCGTGACTGCCCTGACCGACCTGCTGACCAGGCACGGCGTCGATAGCGTCACCGACCCGGCCAGGGCCCACGCCGCGGTGGCCGAGCACAAGGCGCGCGCGCAGGCACGCCTGGAGCGGGTACACGAGAACGTCGCGAGAGCCGCCGAGCTGGAGGGGCAGGTCACCGCGCGCAAGCGGGAGGCTCAGGTCGCCAGCGAGCTGGGAAACCTGCTGCGGGCCAACAGGTTCGAGGGCTGGCTGTGCAGCGAGGCGCTGGACTCGCTGATCGCCGAGGCATCATCGACGCTGATGGAGCTGTCCGGCGGGCAGTACGAGCTGGACCAGGACGCGCGGTCGCACGAGCTGGTGGTGATCGACTACTCGGACGCGGGGACCAGGCGGCCGGTGCACACACTGTCGGGCGGGGAGACGTTCCAGGCCTCGCTGGCCCTGGCGCTCGCGCTGTCCCGCCAGGTCATCGGGCTGTCCGCGGGGATGCGCGAGCTGAACTCGATGTTCCTGGACGAGGGGTTCGGCACTCTGGACAGCGACACGCTGGAGACGGTTGCGAGCACCCTGGAGCGACTGGCGGCAGACTCTGATCGCATGGTGGGAGTTGTCACACACGTGAGCGAGCTCGCCGAGCGGGTGCCGGTGAGGTTCGTGGTCAGCCGCACCGGCACTACGTCCAGCATCGTCAAGGAGCGCGCATGACCGCGACGGACCGCGTGTCCACCGCGCCGACCGTCACGTACTCCGTCGATCCGTGGGACCCGGGTTACGGCGTGGCCTTCGGCGAGGAGATGAACGGCGAGCTGCCGGACTCCACTGCGGAGCTCGTGCTCGACCTTGAGCTGCCCGCCGACCGGTGGCGGCCGCTCGCGCCCGAGCCTGGCCTGCCGGTGCCGGACACCGTGCTGTTCCTCGACGGGGTGCGCCGCATCGACGCCCGCGTGTGGGTGCACGGGGCCGATCCGCAACCGGCGCCGGGTATCGCGGCGTCTTACGCGGCAGGCCTGGTGTGCCTCAATGGATCGGCCCAGATCGCCGACGTCGTGGTGGAACGCGGCCTGTTCACCTCCGCCGACGCGACCGGGATAGAGAGCCGGTACGCGACTTACCCGGCCTGGAAGGCGCAGGGCCCCGGCATGGACAAACTCTCGCTGGCCCTGCAGCAGCGGCTGGCCGGCGCCGAGGAACAGCTCGCCCTGGTGTTCCGCAAGGAGCACCCGGACGGCGGCGACCTGCTGTTCGTGGACGGTCCCCTGCGCGGCCGCAGCCACCTCGACCGCACGATCGGCTACATCAAGACGCACCACACCAGCTACCTGCCGCCCGCGCAGGCCGCCGTCGTGAGCTCGCTGCAACCCGGCCAGCGCACTCCGGCATTCACCATGGGCACGTCGTGGCGCCGCAACTCCTGGTACCTCCGGCTGCCCGGCGACTCGGCAGCCCCCTGGTCGTCAGTCGTGCGGCTCGAGTGCTCGGCGGACCTGCCCGTTCCCGATGTAATCAGGCTCGCGGACTGGAGCGCTGCCCTGCTGCCGCCACTCGCAAGCTCGCCGCACAAGGACCCGCGGGCGCCGCAGAACCTGGTGCCGATCGGCGGCCTCGAGCGCGAACTCCGCAGGCGGCTCGGCGACCAGCAGCTTCTGTACCGCTCGCTGCGCGCGGCCGCTTCAGCCCAGCGCGGCACCTGACGGCGCCCGGACACTGCGAATGCCCGCCCGCGACGTCAACTCTGTTAGCCTTCGGCAGATGTTCGGCGGTGCGGGCCTGGCTGGCCTCACCATGGCCGTGGGGACGAGCTCGCGAGAGGCGTTATGAGCGAATCGTACGGTTTCCGTGGCGCGGGAACGATGTCACGGGAGCAGAGCCAGACGCTGTTCGCGCAGACGATGTGGTACGTCGCGATCACCGCCGGAGTGTTCGCGCTCGCGGCTTACGTTGGCCGGCACCTGACTCACGGCCTGGCCTTCGTGTTCTTCATCATCGGTTTCGGCTGCCTGATAGCGATGCGATTCGCGGTACGGCGGTCACCCGGGCTGACCAGAGTGCTTCTGCTTGCGGTTGGCGCCGCGCTCGGGCTCGCGATGTCGCCAACGCTCGTCTATTACGCGAGCGTCAATCCGCGTGCGCTCTGGCAGGCCGGCGGCGCGACAGCGCTGTTCATCGCCGGGTTCGGCGCAGTGGGCTACGCGACCAGGCGTGACCTGTCCGGGCTCGCGCGAGTCTCGTTCGGCGCGCTCATCGTGCTGATTCTGGGCGGCATCGTGCTGATCTTCGTGCACATTCCCGGGGCCTCGCTGGCCTGGTCGATTTTCGGCCTGGTGGTATTCGCCGGCTTGACCGTTGTCGACTTCCAGCGGTTGCGGCGCGCGACGGATTACGACTCAGCGCCGCTGCTCGCCGCCTCGATCTTCATAGACGCGCTGAACGTGTTCCTGTTCTTCCTGCGCATCTTCGGCGGCGGCCGGGATTAGGCGCCGGGCGGCCGTACTTCCCAATTGCTGTAAGGGCCGCGCTCAACGCCGAAGTAATGGCCGCGGCAATGCATGACGGCTAGCGCGGCGGGTACACCCCGGACTGGACTGAACGCCGTACGGGGAGATGACGTCATGGCTGGTCCAGCGCTGGCAAATCGCGGCAGGTTAACCGGCGTCGTGCTGTTCGTGCTCGGCGTCTGGGGGGCGCTCATCCCGTTCGTCGGGCCTTACATCGGCTACGCCTACACACCGGACAAGGCGTGGGC
>JASIGS010000127.1 GCA_030052355.1 Streptosporangiaceae bacterium
CGGCCTGAGCGGCAGCGTCACCCAGACGGGTCGCGGCGGCGAGCGCGGTACGCTGCGTGGCGGCCCGCTCCCGCCCGTGCCCGCGAAGCTGGAGGAAGGTCGCCATCGCCCAGGGCAGCTGCCACGCGTGGGTGTCGAAGCCCGCTCCGGCGGCCAGGCCGACGGCGGCGGTCAGGACCTCGTGTTCCTCCTCGAACCAGGCAAGTGCCTGCGCGTAATCGGAGGGCTGACCGGCCGCCGAGCCCGGACTAGGCAGGGCGGCGATGACGATCGGTTCCCTGGCAGGGTTCAGCAGCAGGGCGGCACCCGCGGCGGTGTGCAGGTAGTGGCCGAGCACCCTGCCGATGGCGGCGTCGCGGTCGTCCTGACTGTCAAGCACATCGGCCTGCTCGGCCGCGTACGCGCGCAGCAGGTCGTGGAACGCGTACCGGCCGGGGACGCGCTCGGCGATCAGGTGCGCGCGGGCCAGCTCGGCGAGCAGCCGGCGAGCGTCGGGCTCGGCTAGTGCGGCGAGACTGGCCGCGGCCGGTACGGAGATGTCCGGGCCAGGCTGCAAGCCAAGCAGCCGGAACATCCGCGCCGCTTCGTCACTGAGCTGCCGGTAGGACCAGGAGAGCACGGCGCGGACCATGCTGCGGGGATCGCCATCAGCGTGCAGCAGGTCGAGCCGCTGCTGCTGATCGCGGAGCTCGCTCACCAGGCTGGCCAGCGGGACGTCCGGGCGGGTGGCAGCCAGTTCGGCCGCCACCCGCAGCGCCAGCGGCAGCCTCGCGCACTGCCCGGCCAGCGTCACCGCCGCAACCGGTTCCGCATCGACGCGGCCGCCGATCAGCTCGCGCAGCAGCGCGGTCGCGTCGGCCAGCGGCAGCAGGTCCAGGTCCAGGCGGCGGGCGCCGTCCCGGGCGACCAGCCCGGCCAGCGAGTCGCGGCTTGTCACCACCACCGCGCACGCGGGCGTACCAGGCAGCAGCGGCCGGACCTGTTCCACGCTGCTGGCGTTGTCCAGCACGACGAGGGTTCGCTTCCCGGCCAGCAGGCTCCGGTACCGGGCAGCCCGTTCGGTTTCCTCGTTCGGGATGTCGGAGCCCGGCACGCCCAGCGACCGCAGGAATCCGGCCAGCGCGTCGGCGGCGCTGACCGGCTGGTCGGGGTCGTAGCCCCGCAGGTTCACGTACAGCTGCCCGCCGGGAAACTGCACGGCGGCCTGGTGGGCCCAGTGCACCGCGAGCGCGGTCTTGCCCACCCCGGCGGTACCCGAGACCGCCGAGATGACCGCCGCCGTCGCCGTGGCCTGGGCGGCCTGATCCGCTGGGATCAGCAGGATCCGGTCGAGGTCGGCGAGCTCGGCCGCCCGCCCGGTGAACGCGGCGACATCACCCGGCAGCTCGCGCGGCACCGGTGCAGCCGACGCCCGCGCGGCCGCGCCGGTGGCGGGCCGGGTCAGCGCCGGGTCGCCGGTCAGGATCTGCTGATGCAGCTGCTGCAGGTCCGGACCCGGCTCAGCGCCGAGCTCCTCGACCAGGATCTCGCGGGCACGCTGGTAGGCGGCCAGCGCCTCGGCCTGCTGGCCGTCCCGGTACAGCGCCAGCATCAGCAGCCCGTGCAGCCGTTCCCGCAGCGGGTGCCCGGCGGCCAGCTGGCGGAGCTCGCCGATGACCTCACCCGGCCGGCCCAGCTGCAGCTCGGCTTCGATGCGCAGCTCCTGCCCTTGAAGCCGCAGCTCGGAAAACCGCGGACCCTCCCGCGCGGTCAGCAGGTCCGAGCCCACGTCGGCGAGCGGCTCACCTCGCCACAGCGCCAGCGCAGCCGCCGCCTGGCTGGCCGTGTCGGTCCACCTGGCGTCCCTGGCCGCCACCCTCGCGTCGCGCAGCAGGTACTCGAACCGGTCCAGGTCCAGCTCGCCGGCCTCCACCCGGATCAAGTATCCGCCGGGCTGGGTGGTAATCCGCTGACCGGCCACGCCCAGGGCCTGACGCAGCCGCATCACATAGTTCTGCACCCCGGTCCGCGCCGCCGACGGGAGGTCTTCGCCCCACAGCACATCGGCCAGCTCGTCTACCGTCACCACCCGGTTGGCGCGCACCAGCAGCGCCGCGAGCACCGCGCGCTGCTTAGCGGCCGCGACCGGCACCAGCGTCTCTTCTGTGCGCACGGCTAACGGGCCAAGCAGCAAGAACTCCGTTCCCATCGCCTCAGCTCACCGCAGTCCCGACAGCCCGCCCGCGATGATCAAACCTTAGCCGAACGCCACGCCCGGCCCGTCAGCCGCCAGCTTCACCACGCCGACCGGGCGCGCCGCGCCAGTGCCGTGCCGCCGTGCGCTCAGTCGGCCGCCTTGACGACGCCGACCGGGCAGGATACGCCGGTGCCGTGATCCGGGCAGTACCCGTGCGGGTTCTTGGCGTCGGACAGGTACTGCTGGTGGTAGGGCTCGGCGAAGTAGAACTCGGTGGCCGGGGACACCTCGGTGGTGATCTTGTCGTATCCGGCGTCGGTCAGCCGCTTCTGGTAAGCGGTGAGCGAATCCTCCGCCGCGGCCCGCTGTTCCGGCGAGTGATAGAAGATCGCGGACCGGTACTGCGTGCCGTGGTCGTTGCCCTGGCGCATGCCCTGGGTGGGGTTGTGCGACTCCCAGAAGATGCGCAGCAGCTCGGGATAGCTGACCCTGGCGGGGTCGAAGACCACGCGGACGGTCTCGGCGTGCCCGGTGCGCCCGGTGCACACCTCCTCGTAGGTCGGGTTCGGCGTGAACCCGCCCTCGTAACCCACGGCCGTCGAGACCACGCCGGGCGTCTGCCAGAACGTCTTCTCGGCACCCCAGAAGCAGCCGAGCGCGAACTCGGCGACCTGCGTGCCCGCCGGATAGGGCGGCTGCAGCGGCGTCCCGAGCACCTCGTGCCGCTCCGGCACCGGGTAGATGT
>JASIGS010000128.1 GCA_030052355.1 Streptosporangiaceae bacterium
CGCCGCACCTGGTGTCGGACCTGCCGCCGGACGGCCCGGTGCTCGTCAGCGTCCAGTACTACGCGCGGCCGGGTGCCAACGACGACCTGATGACAGCGCTCCAGCACACCAGGTTCAGCCGCCGCCGGACCGGAGCGACGAGCTGGCGAGCCTGGCGGGATGCCAGCGACCAGAACCGGATACTCGAGCAGTTCGTCGTGGCGTCGTGGGACGAACACCTGCGTCAGCACGAGCGGGTGACCAAGCGCGACCAGCAACGGCTTGACAAGGTTCGTCAGTTCACCGCCCCGGATCACCCGGTCATCACGACCCACTGGCTGACCATCAGCCCGGCCGTTAACTGACCGGACGTTCGGTAGTGTTGGACGCGTGGCTAGGGACCAGGCCAGGGTGGCGAGGGACCAGGCCAGGGGAACCGCGGCGCAGCGCCGGCGCGGGCGGCCTGGCTACGACCTGGAGTCGCTCCTGGCCGTCGCCGTCACCGTCTTCAACGAGCGCGGCTACGACGGCACCAGCATGGACGACCTGTCGCGCCGGCTCGGCATCGCCAAGTCCTCTATCTACTACCACGTGGACAGCAAGGAGCAGCTGCTCCGGCTGGCGCTCGACCGGGCACTGAACGGGCTGTTTGCCGTTGCCGCTCAGGTCGAGCACGAGGACGGCCCGGCCATCGAGCGCCTGGAGCACCTCGTCCGCGGCAGCGTCGGCGTCCTGGCCGAGCGACTCCCGTACGTGACGCTGCTGCTTCGGGCGCGCGGGAACTCGCCAACCGAGCGCCGCGCCCTCGCTCGCCGCCGCCAGTTCGACGAGATCGTGGCCGACCTGGTCAAGGAGGCCGAGCGAGACGGCGACATCCGGCCGGACGTGGATCCCGCGGTCACCGCCCGCCTGCTGTTCGGCATGGTCAACTCGCTCGCCGAGTGGTACCGGCCCCGGGGGACCCCGAGCATCGCCGACGCCGTGTGCGCGGTCGCGTTCGACGGCCTGCGCATCCGCCACGACGACCGGCCGTACTGATTGTCCGATTTAATTTGACGGAACGTCATCTATCTGGCACGCTGCGTAGCCGGAAGCAAAGTAAGCACCGGATCATCCTGGTACATCCCTAGAAGCTCGGGTTCATCCTGAGTTCGTGTAGCGTGCCTGATGATCTGTCGTCTCACCTAAGGGCCAAACAACATGAGGCTGCGCCGCGCGTCCATCCGCACCCGGATGGTGCTGCTCGTCCTGGTCCCGCTGGTCGCGCTCATCGCGATCTACGGCTACGCGGTCGTGGGCCAGTTCGGCACGGCGGTTGGCCTGGCCAACGCGTCTAAGGTCGGTGGCGCGACCATCACGCCGGTGGCCGGCGCAGAGGTCGCGCTCAGCGCGGAGCGAACGGGCGCGGTCCTGTACCTCGGCACCCACTCTGGCCAGGCCCTGGCTGCCTACCGGCGGGACGAGGCCGCGACCGACCACGAACTCCGCGTGGTCGAGACGATCACCAAGTCGGGCCCGGTCGCCGCCGGCGCGAGCCAGCAAGAGCGGGCCGCGGCGGCAGCCTTCATCAGGGACGATCAGAGCGAGCTTCCGGCGCTGCGCGACGAGGTAACCGGGGGCGGCGTCGGCACGACGGGGGCCATCAACGACTACAGCGCCATCATGGCCGAAGGCATCCGGGTAGCCGAGCAGTCGCTTCAGACCAGCTACATGACGCAGTCCCTGGCCACCACGGCACGGGAAGAGGTGGCACTCTACGAGGCCGACATGATCGCCCTCGAGGAGGGTGACCTGTACGCCGCCGACGTGATGACCGGCCAGATGCCCGCTTCCGACAGAACGGAGTTCGTCGAGCTGGTCAGCCTGCGGCGGTACCTGGTGCAGGACGCGGTCCCGCAGCTCGACGGCGAGGCCAGCGGCCTGCTTCGCAAGGAGGTGCCGGCGTCTCTGACGGCCGCGCTGACCAGCGACGAGAACGCGATCATCAGCGCGCCGGCCAGCAGCGCCACGCCAGCGGTGTCGCTGGCACAGTGGCAGGGCACCGTCGGTACTTACGCCAGCCACATGCAGGTGGTGCTGACCAAGAGCCCGACGTGGATTGAGGCGCAGGTGGCGTCGTCAGCGCGCCGCGCCCTCACGATCCTCATCGGCGCGGCGATCCTCGGCCTGCTCGCGGTCATCGCGTCGATCCTCTTCTCGCTCCTCATGGGCCGCCGCCTGCTGCGCCGTCTGAACGGGCTGCGCCAGTCGGCCCTGGAACTTGCCCACGACAGGCTTCCGGACGTCATGGCCCGGCTGCGGGACGGCCAGACGGTGGACGTCGCTGCCGAGGTACCGCCGGCCGAACCTGGCGTCGATGAGATCGATCAAGTGCGCCAGGCGTTCAACACCGTGCACCGGGCGGCCGTCGAGGCGGCCGTGCACGAGGCCAACATGCGCCGTGGCGTCAGCGAGGTGTTCCGCAACCTCGCCAGGCGCAGCCAGGTCCTGCTGCACCGTCAGCTGGGTCTGCTCGACGGCATGGAACGGCGGGCGGAGGAGCCCGAGCAGCTTGAGGACCTGTTCCGCATCGACCACCTCACCACGCGCATGCGGCGGCACGCGGAAGGCCTGATCGTCCTGTCCGGCGACTCCCCCGGCCGAGGCTGGCGTCAGCCGGTGCCGTTCATCGACGTGGTCAGGGCCGCCGTGTCGGAGGTCGAGGACTACACCAGGGTCCGGGTCGAGGTCCGGACGAAGGCAGCCCTGGCGGGACCGGCAGTGGCCGACGTCGTCCACATGCTGGCCGAGCTGATCGAGAACGCGACGGTCTTCTCCCCGCCGAGCACAGTGGTGCGGGTGCAGGGAGAGCTCGTGGGTCGCGGGTTCTCTGTGGAGATCGAGGACCGCGGCCTCGGAGTTGCCGAGGACCGGCTGGCCGAGATCAACCGCGACCTGGCCGACCCGCCGGCCTTCGACATGGCGGGTAGCGACCGGCTCGGGCTGTTCGTCGCCGGGCGCCTCGCCCAGCGGCACGGCATCAAGGTCGCCCTTCGGTCGTCGGTCTATGGTGGCATCACCGCCGTCGTGATCATCCCGATGAGCGTCGTGGTCTCCGAGGAGACAGAACTCCCGTCGGCGCCAGCGGATGGGCACACCCTCCAGCCGACCGCCGCCGTGGCCGCGCTGAACAGCGGCACCGGCCGGCCCGGCCACAACGGACACGCTGCCGACGGGCACGCGAGAAGCAGGCACGCGGCGCCGGGACATGCCAACGCAGCACACGCCGACGGAGGACACGGCCCAGGAGGTCACCCCGGCGGGGGGCACGCCGGCCGGCGGCACCGTGGCAACCAGGTCGAAGAAGGCTGGTTCAGCCGGCCGACCGTCGCCGCCACGCACGCGGCTGAGTCGATCCCGGCCGCGCAGGCGATCGGCGGCGTAACCGAGCTCGTGCCCGGCTCCGGGCCTCAGCCGGCGCCGGCGTACCAGCAGG
>JASIGS010000129.1 GCA_030052355.1 Streptosporangiaceae bacterium
GGCGAAGCCGGATTCGAGCCGCTCGGCTTCGTCGTGGGGTCATCGATCTATCACGTCGGCCTGCAGATCGGCCGCTGGAACCAGAACCAGGAACTGCAGATCCTCACCCAGGCCATGTACAACGCCAGGGAACTGGCGATGTCGCGGATGCGCGCCGAGGCCGACCACCTCGGCGCGGACGGCATCGTCGGCGTGGAACTGAAGATGCAGATGTACGCGTGGGGTCAGGACGTGCTCGAGTTCGTCGCGACCGGCACCGCCGTCCGCCACGTGACCGGCCAGGGCGCACACCGGGCGCCGGACGGTGGCGCGTTCACCTCGGACCTGTCCGCGAACGACTTCTTCCGGCTGCTGGCCGGCGGGGCGGTGCCGGTGGCGTTCGTGCTCGGCACCTGCGTCTACCACATCGCGCATCAGTCGATGATGCAGACGCTGCGTCAGGCTGGCCAGAACCAGGAGATGATCCAGTTCACCCAGGGTGTCTACGAGGCACGCGAGCTGGCCCTCGTGCGCATGCAGTCAGAGGCGCAGGAGGCCAGGGCGTCCGGCATCGTCGGGGTCAACGTCGGCGTGTACAACCACGTCTGGGGAGAGCACGCGACCGAGTTCCTGGCCACCGGCACCGCCATCCGGCGGCTCGCCGATGAGCACAGGCTCCCGGAGACCTCACCGAAGCCGACGTTCACCCTGGCCCTAGACCAGTAAGCAGCAGGCCAGCCGTCAGAACGCCGCTTCGGGCAGCTCCATCGGGTCCAGCGAGGTCGCCTCGGCGATCTCGCGCTCGGCCGACAGGCGCGGCAGCACGGTCGCGGCGAAGAACGCCGCCGCGGCCACCTTGCCCTGGTAGAAGGCACGGTCATCGTCCGCGAGGCCATCAGCGTCCAGCCTGGCCAGCGCGACCTCGGCCTGGCGTCCGAGCAGCCAGCCGATGACGAGGTCGCCGAGTGCGAGCAGCAGCCTGGTGGTGTTCAGGCCCACCCGGTAGATCTCCGGCGCCTGCTCAAGGCTGCCCACCAGGTAGCCGTTCATCGCGTTGACGATGGCCTCGACGTCGTCGGCCGCCTTCGCGACCGCGGCACGTTCCCTCTTGAGCCTGCCGTTGCCAGCCTCGGCGGCCGCGAACTCCCTGATCTGGCCGAGCAGGTAGCCGAGCGCGGCGCCCTGGTTCCTGACGATCTTGCGGAAGTACAGGTCCATGCCCTGGATCGCGGTGGTGCCCTCGTACAGGCTGTCGATCTTGGAGTCCCTGATGTACTGCTCGATGGGGTAGTCCTGCAGGTAGCCCGAGCCGCCGAAGGTCTGCAGCGACTGGGCAAGCAGTTCGTAGCCGCGCTCGGACCCGACGCCCTTGACGACCGGCAGCAGCAGGTCGTTGAGTGCCGCGGCCGTCTCGTCCTGCTCGCCGCGCGCGGCGGCCACCTGGGCCGCGTCCTGCATGGTCGCGGTGTACAGCACGAGCGCGCGCATGCCCTCGGCGTAGGACTTCTGCAGCAGCAGGCTGCGGCGCACGTCGGGGTGCTTCATGATGGTGACCCTGGGCGCCGCCTTGTCGGTCATCTGGGTCAGGTCCGCGCCCTGCACACGCGTCTTGGCGTACTCCAGCGCGTTCAGGTAGCCGGTCGACAGCGCGGCGATCGCCTTCGTGCCCACCATCATCCGGGCGAACTCTATGATCTTGAACATCTGCCGGATGCCGTCGTGCACGTCGCCGATCAGCGTGCCGACCGCCGGACCTTCGGCTCCGAACGTCACCTCGCAGGTCGTGGACGCCTTGAGCCCCATCTTGTGCTCGACGTTGGTGACATAGACGCCGTTCCGCTGGCCGAGCGTGCCGTCTTCGTTGATCAGGTACTTGGGGACCAGGAACATCGACAGGCCCTTGGTGCCGGGGCCCGCACCTTCGGGCCTGGCCAGCACGACGTGCAGGATGTTCTCGGCCATGTCGTGCTCAGCGCTGGTGATGAACCGCTTGACGCCCTCGATGTGCCAGGTTCCGTCGCTCTGCTTGACGGCCTTCGTCCTCCCGGCGCCCACGTCCGAGCCCGCGTCCGGCTCGGTGAGCACCATGGTGTAGCCCCACCGGCCCTCGATCGCCTGCTCGGCGATCTTCTTCTGGGCCGGCGTGCCCATCAGCCAGAGCGCGTGCGAGAACGAGCCGAGGCTGGCGTACATCCAGACCGCCGGGTTGGCGCCGAGCACGAGCTCAGCGACCGACCAGGCGAGCGAGCGAGGCGCGCTCGTGCCGCCGAGCTCGGGCGGAAGCTCAAGGCGGAACCACTCGGCGTCAATGAACGCCTGGTAGGACTTCTTGAACGGGTCCGGCATCTTGACCGAGTGCGTGGCCGGGTCGAATACCGGCGGGTTCCGGTCGGCGTCCGCGAAGGACTCGGCGATCGGCCCCTCCGCCAGCCTCCTGACCTCGTCGAGGATGCCGCGTGCGGTGTCCTCGTCGACGTCTGCGAAGGGCTCGGCGCCGAGCAGCTGCTGCCGCTTCAGGACCTCGAAGAGGTTGAACTCGATGTCCCTGAGGTTGCTCTTGAAGTGGCCCATGGCGCCTCCCAGCAAGCTACTGGCGAGTGCTACTCGCCGGTGCTACTCGTCGGTAACTTACTTGATGGTACCGAATTTGCCTCGTGTTGTCACCGGTGGAAAGCCGTCCGGCCCTCGCGGCCGGATGTTGGGCCGCGGCAGGCGTCCTGATGGTCACGTCCGGGTAGGACCGCCCGCAGCAACCGGCATCGGGCGAGGAGGGCCGAAGACATGCGAGCAGCGGTGGCACAGGAACTGCGCGGGATCGACGAAGTGGAGCTTGGTGACCTGCCAGACCCAGCACCCGCGGCGGGACAAGTGCTGATCAGGGTCCACGACGCGGGTGTCGGTCCGTGGGACGTCGGGTTCGTCAGCGGCGGCTTCCCTGGGATTTCCGTGCCGTTCGTCCCGGGCCAGGAAGTCGCTGGCGTCGTCGAAGCGGTCGGCGACGG
>JASIGS010000130.1 GCA_030052355.1 Streptosporangiaceae bacterium
CCGGCCGGCAGCTCGCCCCGGACGATCCGGGCGCGCAGGTACGCGGCGATCATCTCGCCGGTCTTGACCTGCCGCAGGTGCTGGCCCACCGGCCGGCTATCGCTGAGCACTTCCGACCCTCTGACGACGTAACTGGTCCCGTACTCTACTGGCTGCCTCGCTGCGTCACGGCCGGATGGCGAGTCCGGCCACCTTGCCGTCGGCGTCGAGCCGGACGATTCCGCGGGCGTCGCCCGCCTCGAAATGCAACGGCACGTCGACCAGGGTGTCGTCGCCGGTCCGCCGGGCGAACGGCTCGCCGATCCGCTCTAGCTGCCCGAACATCCCGATCACGCTGGCCCAGCCCGCCGCCAGCCGGTCAGCGGTCAGCCGCTGCTGCAGGTGCTCATCGAAGTCGGACCGGGCCTGCTCGAAGCGACCCTCGCCGTGTCCGGCGAAGATCGCCACAGCCAGGTCAGCCGCCCCCGGCGGGACCTCGTGGCTCATGGGCGCGCCCGTCCGGGGGTCGACCGGATGCCCGAACCGCTGAAACGCGGCCTGCCTGCTCGTGCCGAGCACCGCACCGATATCCCGCCAGCTGCCGCCGGCTGCCCGGGCCCGGTCGATAGCGGCTTGCAGCGCCGCCTCCGCCGCCGCCTGCAGATCCCGCGCCGCCGCCACGCCCGCTTGCGGCGGTCCGGGCCGGCTGAGCTCCTCGATCAGGCGGCGAGCCGTCTTCGCCACGGCGGCCGCCGCGGTCGTCGCCGGGTCAGCCGGGCCGGGCGTCCTGTCGATGTCGTCAAGATTTGCATGACGGCGAGCTGGCGTCAACGAATTGTTTACGGGCACACTCTCGGCCCGGCCCTCGCGATCTCGGCGGCGCCGTGCCGCGTCCCGGCATCGTGCATCGCAGTACCGCCGACGGCGGCCGCGACCGCGCTGGGCCGGCAGGGCGCGACCGCAGGCCAGGCACACCCGGGTGTCCACCACGTTTTTCATTCAACCACAGGCGCGGTGGCCACGAAAAATAAAACGTGGCCACCCCTGGCATCATCGGACGGCTAGACCGGTATCGCGGCACCGTTGATCAGGCCCGAATCGGGCCTGGCAAGGTGCACGTAACTGCGCGCGATGTCCGGCACCTTCGGCCAGGCCGCGTGGTCGGCCGCGGGCATGGCCGCGCGGTTGGCGGGCGTGTCGATGATGCTCGGAACCACGCAGTTCACCGTGATCCCGGTGCCGCGCACCTCGTCGGCGGCCATGGCGACCAGGTGCAGCACGCCGAGCTTGCTCACCGAGTACGGGAAGCCCGCGCCCGCGCTCACCAGGCCGGCCCGGCTCGCGGTGTGCACAATCCGCCCCTGCCCGGCCGCCTGCAGCACGCGCAGGGCATGACTGGTGATGATCGCCGCGGATACCAGGTTCAGCTGGAGCTGGCCGGTCAGCTCCGCCGGGTCGAGTTCGGCCAGCGGCCGTCTCGGGGCGAACCCGCCGATGGTGTTGACCACCGCCCACGGCGCGGGCGAGGCGTCGAGCACGGCGGCGACGGCGGCGTGGTCGAGCACGTCGACGGCCTGGTAGCTGACCCCCGCGAGCCGGTGCTCGGCTGCCGGGGTGACCCGGTCCGCTGCCAGCACCACGGCGCCCGCCGCGGCGAACGCCGCGGCTACGCCGGCCCCGAGCGCGCCCGCCGCACCGAACACCAGCACCCCGCGGCCGGTGAGGCCACCGTCGATCACGTCCCCTCCACTTCCCGCGCCGTCAGCCGACAACGAGCGATGCGACCAGGTAGCCAACCCCGAACGGGGCGTCGTCATAGCGAACCACGCACGACGGCAGCCGCCCGGCCGCCGCGCCGGCCAGTACCTGCCAGGCCGGACGGCCGGTGGCCATCAGCTCGCTGGCCAGCGCGTCGTCGAGCGCCAGCAGCGCCGGCAGGTCGCCGGACCGGATGGCGCGGCCGACCTCGGCGTCGAACGGCTCGGCCCGTACGTCGAGGTAGCCCGGCGCCCGCCGGCTTCGGCGCGCGCTGCCGTCAGCCATCACGAGCAGCGCCACGTGCGGAGCGGCATCGGCGAGCCGCGTGCCGAGCGCCGCGCACGCCGTCGGCGACGTTCCCGCCCCGACAGACTGCAGTGCGCGGCGGCCGTGGTAACCAGCCTCGTCAAGCAGGCGGCTGCCGAGGCCAATGGGCAGCGGCAGCGGCGGCAGCGGGTCAAGCCCGGCCCGGTCCGCCTCGCGGCCGCGTGCGCGAAGCGCAGGCGCGTACGTCGTCACGTCCAGGCGCGCGCTCGGGTCGAAGACCCGTTCCGCAACCGCGACACCCACGACCACGACGACATCCGCGTCGGCTCGGATGAGTTCGCCGACCGCCTCCCGGCAGGCCTGGCGCAGCTCAGGCAGGACCGGGTCGGCGCCGGTCAGCTCGCGGGCAAGCAACGGTGGCGCCGGGCACAGGGCGGCTGCGATCAGCATCGGCTAGGCGAGACCCCGCACTGCCCTCGCAGGCGGGCGGTCACCGCGGATCGTCGCCACCATGTCCACGACCTGGCGCGTCTCGCGCACCTGATGGGCGCGGAAGATCTGCGCGCCGTGCCACGCGCACACCGCGGTCGCCGCGAGGGTCCCGGTCAGCCGCTGCTCTGGCGGCACGTCCAGGGTCTCGCCGACGAAGTCCTTGTTGGACAGCGAGACCAGCACCGGCCAGCCGGTGTCCGTCAGCTCGGCCAGCCGCCGGGTGATCTCGAGGGAATGCCAGGTGTTCTTACCGAAGTCGTGTGCCGGGTCGAGGACAATCCGGTCCCGCTGCACGCCAGCCTGCAGCGCGCGCTGGGCGAGCGCCTGGGTCTGCGTCAGCACGTCCGCCATGACGTCGGCGTAGTTGACCCGGAACGGGCGGGTGCGGGGCCGCTGCCGACCGACATGCGCACAGACGAGGCCGA
>JASIGS010000131.1 GCA_030052355.1 Streptosporangiaceae bacterium
AGCCCGCCGCAGCCGCGTCGAGCTGGGCGCTGATGACCCGGATGACGCCCGTTTCCTTGAGGCGCCGCACTCGGTGCAGCGTCGCGGCGGGAGACAGACCGACTATGCGGGCTAGCTCGACGTTCGTCCGGTCGGCGTCAGCCTGTAGCTCAGTCAGCAGCGCGATGTCAATGTCATCAAGTGAAACGGCCATGTTACCGAATAATAGTTGGTGAAAGACCGCGAGCTCCAAACTAGCTCTCCCCGTCGGTGACACTGACGGCATGACACAGCGCAGCCGTCTCGTCTTCCCGGCACTGGCAGCAGCCGGGATCTTGTGGGGCACCACGGTGCCGCTGTCCAAGCTGGCCCTCGCCTGGCTGGCGCCGGGCTGGCTGGCGTTCGCCAGGTTTGCCATCGCTGCCGCGCTGCTCACGGTTGTGAGCCGGTCGAGGCTGCGGGCTAACTTCCGGCCGGCGATCCTGATCACCGGCGCAGCCGGGTATGGCGGCTCAGTGCTGTTGCAGAACCTGGGCATCCAGCGAACCAGCGTGACGCACGCTGCGCTGCTTATTGGGGCCACCCCGGTACTGGTGGTCGTGCTGGCCGCGGTGCTGGGACATGGCATGCCGCGCCCGGTCGCCTGGCTCGGATTCGGCCTCTCGCTGGCCGGCGTGACCATCATCGCTGCCGGGCGGGGCGCCGGCTCGAGCATCGCCGGGGACGGACTCGTCCTAGCCGCCCAGCTAGCCTCGGCCGGCTTCACCGTGTCGCAGGCGCGGCTGCTGCGCGGCAGAGACCCGATCGCGGTCACCGCGCTGCAACTTACCGCGGCGGCCGTCGCGGTGCTTCCCGCCGCGCTGGCTGGCGGGGCCCTGCAGGTCGCGGCGGCGAGCCCGACCGCGCTGATGGCCACGGCCGGGCTCGTACTGGCGGGCACCGTGCTCCCGACAACGCTGTTCGCGTTCGCCCAGAGCCGGGTCCCGGCCGCTGTCGCCGGCGCGTTCCTCAACCTGGAGCCGCTGTTCGGTGCCGTCATCGGGATTTTGCTGTTCGGCAACCCGCTCGGCCCAGCCCAGGTCGCGGGCGGAGCGGCCGTGGTGGCCGGCCTCGGACTGACGAGCTACCAGGCCGTTCGGGCGGAGCGCTCCCACTCGCCCGCGGGGGCCTTGCCGACGGCGTCGCGCGAGTCCGTCGCACCGACCGGCGCGGCAGAGCCCAGCCCGCTGGCAGGTCGCAGTCCTGGTCCAGGCCGGACCGGGCCCCGCTCGTCCGCCCGGCCCGGCCTGGCGCTTTCAGGCGATCAGTCGCACCAGCGCGGTCAGCCGCAGGTCACGAGACGACCTGCCGACGTGCACGGTGAATTCGTCACCCGACGTTATCCAGCTCGCCAACGACTGGTCGTAGCGAGCGAACGACCGAGCCGGGACCGTCAGCCTGGCCCGGGCAACCTGGCCCGGTGCGGCACGGACCACCCCGAAGGCCGCAAGGGCGCGGACCGGCCGCCCCCGGCTCGCCGGATCGCCAGGCTCGGCCACGTAGACCTGGACGACTTCCTTGCCCGGCCTGCTGCCGCTGTTGCGAATGCGCACGGTTAGCTCGAGGTCGCCTCGCTCGCTGAGCCACGCCGGGCAGTCGAGCGACTCATATTCCCAGGTCGTGTACCCAAGGCCATGACCGAACGGGTAGCGCGGCGCGCGGTTGGCCGCGTCGTAGCCGCGATAGCCGATCAGCAGGCCCTCGTCGTAGGTGAGCACGCCGTCCCCGACGGGTGTGGCGTGCAGGACCGGGCTGTCGGCTTCGGCGGCCGGCACCGTCACGGGGAGCCTGCCACCGGGTTCTGCGCGCCCGAGCAGCACGTCAGCCAGCGCGGTGCCGAACTCCTGGCCGGGAAGCCACGCGTACACGATGGCGGCGGCCCGCTCGGCCCAGGGCATCAGCACCGGCACGCCCGAGTTGATCACCAGAATCGTTCGGTCGTTCACCGCCGCGACCCTGCTGATCAGCTCGTCCTGACGACCGGGCAGCGCGAGGGTCGGGCGGTCGAACCCTTCGCTCTCGGTCAGCTCGGCGGATCCCACCACCACGATCGCGACGTCGGCCTCGGCGGCGGCTGCGACGGCCGCGGCGAGCAGGTCGTCGTCGTCGGCTGCCGGCACGATGCCGAGTCGGGTCGCGAGCGGTCCGGCCCCATCCGCGGCGGGAGCGAACTCCACCCGCAGCCGAGTCGGAACGCCCGCCTCCAGCCAGACCGCGGCACGGAGCTCGCCGGGACGGGTCATCGCCTCAACCGGGTCAGCAGGGACGGCTGTCACGTCGTCGATCACCATGACTCCGTCCACCTCGAGCCGCAGCCCCCCGACCCCGGAGACGCTGAGCAGGTGGTTGCCGGACTCGTCCGGCCGGAACGTGGTCGTCAGGACGATTCGTCCTGGCTTCCCCCAGCCGACGCCGTTCGGAACCCCATCCCACCAGGCGAGGTTCGCCGAGTCGCGGTGCTCCGCGCCGACCACGGCGCGATCGGCGTCCGTGAACTCCAGGTGCAGGCCGGGTGCTCCGGTCAGCGGATCGGTCAGCGAGCCTGGCGGCGGCTCGGGCACCGAGTGCCATGTCTGGCACCCCACCGAGGTGGTGACCGCGACGTTGGCGGGCAACGCGGCCCGCAGTGACTCGGCCGGTGCCGCGACGGACACCGGAAACACACCCGCGCTGCCGCCGCCCTGGATGACGGGGTTGACCGCGTTCGGGCCGATGATGGCGACGCTCGAGATGCTGCCGGGACCGAGCGGCAGCGCGTCCCTGGAGTTGCGGAGCAGCACGAACGACTCGGCCGCCGCGTGCCGCAACAGGCCGGCATCGACGAGCACGGGGCGCGGACCGCTCGCCGTAGCGCCGTTCGCCACGGCGGGATTCGCCGCCGAGTCCGAACTGCCCGAACACGCAATCGCCATGCCGTCCAGGACCGGGGGGCTGAGAGCGGTGCTGCTGAGAGCGGTGCTGCCGAGAACGGCGCTGGTGAGAGCGGTGCTGGTGAGAGCGGTGCTGCCCATGTCGGGGGTGGCTACCGCCTTGGGGACCGGCTCGGTCAGCGCGCCGACCCGGCGAGCCAGCCGCAGCAGCCGGGCGACCTTGTCATCCAGCAACTCCTCGGTCACCAAGCCCTGGTCGACCGCCTGCACGAGCAGCTCACCCCACGGGCTGTCCGGACCCGGCATTGACAGGTCAAGGGTCGCCAGCGCGGTCGCCTGCGTGCTCCGCGCGGCGTGCCAGTCAGAGATCACAACGCCGTCGAAGCCCCACTGGTTCTTCAGCACGTCCCGCAGCAGCCGGACGCTTTCGGTCATGGGCGTGCCATTGACCTTGTTATAGGCGGCCATCACCAGCCAGGCCCCGGCCTCCCGGACGCAGGCTTCGAATGGCACCAGATACAGCTCGCGCAGCACGCTCTCGGTGAGGTGGACGTCGTAGGTCCACCGCTCGGTCTCGGAGTCGTTGGCGACGAAGTGCTTCACGGTGGCGGCGACTCCCGCGGACTGGACGCCCCGCACGTATGCGGCTGCGAGTCCTGCGGTCAGGACCGGATCCTCGGCGAAGAACTCGAAGCCGCGGCCACCGAGCGGGGTGCGCGTGAGGTTGACGGTCGGCGCGAGCAGCACGTCGACGCCCTTGGTCCTGGCCTCGGTGCCGAGCGCCGCGGCAACCCGGTAGACCAGATCGCTGTCCCACGTAGCGCCCAGCGCGGACGGGCACGGCAGACAGGCGGAGGGGCGGCGTTCGTCTTTCGTCGTTCCCCGGACCCCGTTGGGACCGTCCGAGGTAACCATCGCGCGCAGCCCGATCGACGGGTAGTCGTGAGTCCGCCAGCTGTCCGCGCCGGACAGCAGTCGAACCTTCTCCGGCACCGACAGTCCTGCGGCCACGTCGCGTTCCGTCGGCCGCCTGGCGATAACTACGGGCGCGTCGGCGGCGGCAGCTGCCGCGGTCGTGAGTTCATGGCCGGTCATGACGTGGCTAGCGGGGACGCGGCCTGGACCGGAAGGGAGGTGACCCCTGCCCGGCCGGAAGCCCGGCCGGGCAGGGTGCACCCGTGATCTGATGTCGTCACGGTCTGTGCAGCCTCAGGAAACTGGCTTGAGCTGCTGGAGCACGACGAGCATCTCAGGGATGTTCGGACCCGGGTCCGAGTAGGGGTTGGCCTTGCTGGGCCAGCCGGTGTAGTCGCGGGTCGAGAATTCCGCCCACGATGCGCCCTGCAGTAGCGGTGCCACCGGGACCTGGGTGGTCTCGATGTTCGCCAGCGTGGCAATCGCGGCGTTCAGCTGAGCCGGCGTGGACGCGGCCTGGTAGGCAGCCAGCGCCTGCTGCGCCGCCGGGTCGTTGAACCGGCCGTAGTCGCCGCCGGCCTCCGAGCCGAACGGTGCCGACAGCGTGTAGTTCATCCAGTTGTTGTAGGTGAAGTACGGGGTCAGGCCCTGGGCGCCCCAGTGGATAGCGGTTTCGAAGTCGCCCTTTTCGACGTTCTCGCCCCAGATGGTGCCACCGTTGGTGCCGGGGATGGCATCGACCGAGGTGTTGAAGCCCGCGTTGTTGAGCTGAGTCACGAGCAGCTGAGCGTCGGCGTAGTAGTCGGTGTACTGCTGCGGCACCTGGATGTTGAACGTGATCTGCTGCCCGTTCTTCTCCCACTTGCCGTTGACCTTGCTGTAGCCGTCTTGCGTCAGGATCGTTGCTGCCTTGGACGTGTCACCGGTCGACGAGATGTTATTGGCCAGCGACGAAGGCAGGTAGCTGTCCTGGGCAGGCAGGATCATCCCGGCCGTGCTGCTCTCGGCTGGCTCGTTGTCGGACTCGCCCGTCGTCGCCAGCGCCTGCCGGTCAATGGAGTAGCTGATCGCCTGGCGCACGGCCGGGTCGCCCAGCG
>JASIGS010000132.1 GCA_030052355.1 Streptosporangiaceae bacterium
CAGGGCGCCGCGATGGCGGCCCGGTCCCGACATCGGTGACCACGCCATCGGTCATGGTCACGAGATTTACGGGAACGCGTGTGGCTCGGGTCTCGGCCGTAACAACGTGCCCGGCCGATATGAGACACGCCCCAGCGGTCAGCGCACGGCTCCGTCCAGGACGTCGCTGCTGTCGCCGGGTGCTCCGAGCGCCGGCGCCGCGATGAACTCCCGCATCTCCGCGGCCACCAGGTCGGGGCGTTCCATCATCGCCACGTGGCCGGTCTTCGGCAGCACCACGACCCGGCAGTTGGCAAACGCCCTTGCCGCCCGCCCGGCCAGCGACGGATCCACGAGCCGGTCGTGGCTGCCGTAGATCACCAGCGTCGGCGCGGTCACGCTGGCGGCGTCTCGCCAGAGCGAGCCGGGGCCGGCCCGGGTGTACTCGGCGACCATGGCCCTGGCCGAGCCGAGCATCGCCTCGCCCGCGTAGACCAGACCGTCACGGCGGATCACCTCAGAGATGGCCTCGTACCGGCGCTCGGGCTCCACCAGGCTCGGATCGGCGAATATGTCGTTGATCGTCATGTCGGCCCGGCGGGACGGCGGCAGCTGCTTGAGGCGCTTCAGCACCCAGCGGCCGACTCCGGGCACCGCGACCACGGCGAGCCGGTAAGGCAGCAGCCGGGGGCGCAGGTCGGGGAGCGCGGGCGAGACCAGCGTGAGGGTCGCCACCAGGTCAGGCCGGCGGGCGGCGAGCCGCGTGCAGACCGCTCCACCTAGCGAGTTGCCGACGAGGTGAACCGGGGCGTTCCCGGAATTCTCGATAAGTGCGATAACGGCCGCGGCCCGTGCGTCGACGGAGTAGTCGCCGTCGGCAGGAGCCGGCGAAAACCCGAATCCGGGGAGGTCAACAGCCAGGCAGCGCAGGGGGGCCGCCACCAGGTGACCAGAAGCCGACCTGCTGAGCCGGTCCATCAGGTCGGTCCAGTTCAGCGCCGATCCGCCCAGACCGTGCACGAACACCGCAGACTGCGCGCCTGGTGGCGCGGGTGCCTTGCGCACGAAGATCTCCCCGTCGGCCAGCTCGACGAGCTCGCCTGGCCACGGCGGGGCAACCGGCGTGGGCCGACTGAAGTATCCGTCGGTTCCGGCATCGCCGGTGTCGGTTGGGGGGAGCGGATTAGTCATAGAGGGATAGCGTACTAGCCGGTTGCGCACAGTTGCAGTCTGAAGACACAGGGCGTTCAGTTCGCGTTTAACTTCGCTGGTATTCCCCCGCGTCAGCTAGCCTTGCGCCGCCGCTGGGCGGCCGGCCTGGTCTCGTCGGCTTCGTCCTCGGCCTTCTTGGACGACTTCGCCGATCCAGACTTCGGTGCGCCAGCCTTCGGTTTGGCCGCCCTCGACGTGCCGGTTTCCGACTTGGCGGCTTTGGCTCCGTCGGCCTTGGCTCCGTCGGCCTTGCTGCCGTCGGCCTTGGCTGCGCGCTGGCCGCCGTCCGCCTTGGCCGGACCGGCTTTGGCCGCTGCCAAGCTGGCCCGCAGGGCGTCCGCCAGGCTGGACGGGGCCTCCGCCGCCTCTGGCACCTGGGGCTCAATGACCTCGCGACCCTCGATCTTCGCGTCGATCAGCTCCTGCAGCGCCTCGCGATACCCGTCGTGGTACTCGTCGGGATCGAAGTCGACGGTCATCGACTCGATCAGCGAGCTGGCCATCTGCAGCTCTTGCGGGCGCACCTCGACGTTGTCGTCGAGGAACGGGAACGCCGGGACCCGGACCTCGTCCGGCCACAGCAGCGTCTCCAGCACCAGCACGCCGTCGCGCGAGCGCAGGATCGCCAGCGACTCGCGCTGGCGGAGGGCGACCTGGGCGATGGCGACCTTGCCCGACTGCTCGAGTGCGTCGCGGAGCAGGACGTACGCGCGAGCGCCAGGCCCTTCCGGCTCGAGGAAGTAGCTGCGGTTGAGGAGGATGGGATCGAGCTGCTCGGCCGGGGTGAACTGGACCACCTCGATGTTCTTGGTGGACGGCAGCGGAAGCTCGGCCATGTCCTCCTCGGTGAGCACGATGGTCTCGCCGTCGGGCAGCTCGTAACCCTTGGCGATGTCCTCGTACGGCACCTCTTGGTCGTCGATCGTGCAGAACCGCTTGAACCTGATCCGACCGCCGTCTTCCCTGTGCACCTGCCGGAATGCAATGTCCTTCTGCTCGGTGGCGGTGTAGAGCTTCACCGGGATCATCACCAGCCCGAAGGAAACTGCCCCCTTCCACATGCTGCGCATGGCCTCTCCCTACCCCGCCTGTCTGGGCATCTCCCCTACCCCGCTGCTGACGTGCTACTAATACTGACCTTGATCTGCCGCGGATGTAAGTTCCCTGGCGGGTACTGATAGAAGTAGTGTTGTCCGCATTCTTTCTTTCGGCAATATGTTCGACTGAAAGCGGCGAGGAGCGCAGCTATGAGCGACATGGGCCTGGAATCACCGGACGCCGACTCGGCCGAGCAGGACCAGGATGCGTTCCACGACACCGAGGACACGGAGGACTCGGTCGAGACTCCGCTCGAGGCAAATCAGGCGGACGCCGCCGAGCAGGCCCGGGACCTAGGCGTCGACGACGAGGAATACCGCTAGACGCGGCCGCGCATCCCCCGGCAATCGGACCAGCCAAGCTACTCAAGCGTAGGATTGGCTGGAACAGCCGCGTTCCCGCGGCACAGCATCATCCGGAGCCACAGTTGACCGCATCGCCACAGCCCAGGCATTCCGGCTCGCGGCTGCCGCGACCAGCCCGCCGGTTGCAGTTGCTCGGGGCCGCGCGTGACGTGTTCGTGGCCCAGGGCTACCACGCAGCCGCCATGGACGAGATCGCCGAGCGAGCCGGGGTCAGCAAGCCCGTGCTGTACCAGCACTTTCCCGGCAAGCTCGAGCTGTACCTGGCCCTGCTGGACGAGAGCGCGGACGAGCTAGTCAAGATCGTTAGCGACGCTCTCTCCTCGACGGCCGACAACAGGCAGCGGGTCCTCGCGACGTTCCAGGCGTTCTACGACTTTGTGGCCGGCACCAGTGAGGCGTTCCGGCTCGTCTTCGAGTCTGACCTGAGCAACGAGCCCGCCGTCAGGGGGCGCCTGGACAAGGCCATGAACGACTGCTCCGACATGGTCAGCCAGTTCATCCGCGAGGACGCCGGGGTCAGCAACGAAGAAGCGCACCTGCTCGGCATGGCGCTGGTCGGAATGGCGCAGGTGAGCGCCCGGTTCTGGCTCAGCACCGACCAGGCGATACCCAAGGACGCGGCCGAACAGCTGATCGCCAGGCTCGCCTGGCGAGGCATCAGCGGCTGGCCGATGACGAACTTAGGTATGCCTGACGGTCAGGTCGCCGCCCCGGAGAGAATTTAGTCATCTTGGTGCCAGTGGTCTTGGTGCCGGTGGTCTTGCCAACACTGCGAGGAGGGCTGTGGAAGTCAAGATCGGGATACAGTCAGCGCCGCGCGAGCTGATACTTGAGACCGAATCCTCGCAAGAGGAACTTGAGCAGGCGCTGCGGGCCGCCCTGGCAGACGGCGGCGTCCTCGTCGTGGCGGACATCAAGGGCCGGAAGGCTGTCGTGCCCGTCGACAAGATCGCCTACCTGGAGTTCAGCAGCAGCGAGCCCCGGCGGGTCGGCTTCAGCAACCTCTGAGGCCCGGCGGCTGCGCCGCTTCCCGCCCAACGACGGCGACCAGCCCCGACGGCAGCTTCTGGTGAGTGGATACCGGGCTACGTCATACTGAGCCGACCACACAGCGGGAGGCACTGTGGACGGCCCGCAGCAGCAGCGCACCAGATGGCGAAGCATGGGAGTCTTCGGCGCACGGTGGCGCATGCCGCTGCCACCGGGGCCGCCGCCGCATGAAAGCAAGGCCCAGAAAGAGTTCGAGCGCGAAGAAGAAGCACGCGAAGAGGCGCACTGGAGCTGGCTGCACTTGGCCACCGTGCTTCGCGTCGGCGCGGTCGTCATGGGGCTGGCCCTCGTCGCGATCATCGTCCTGGCGGCGCTGGCACTCAGCCACCATTAGCCCTGCACGGGCACCCGACTGGGTCCCGTCGGCTAGCTGGTTACGGCGGCCGGCTGCTCGTCCAGGCCCAGAGCCGCCATCCGTGTCGCGTGCGCGTCGGTGAGCTTGGCGAACATCCTGCCGACGTCACCGAGCTGAGTCTCGGCAGCGCCGCCGACCAGCCGCGCCAGTGGCTCCCGTTCGGCCGCTACGAGCTGGGCCTGACCCAGCGCCTCTCCCATCAGCCGTCGCGCCCACAGAGCCAGCCGGCCGGCGACGCGGGGATCGGCCGCGATGGCCTCTCGCACCCTGGTCGTTGCGAACTGCGCGTGTCCGGTGTCGGCGAGCACGGTCTGCACCAGCGTCTGCGTCGCAGGGTCAAGCAGCTGAACGACAGTGCGGTAGAAGTCGGCCGCGATGCCATCACCGACATACGCCTTGACCAGGCTTTCCAGCCAGTCTGACGGCGCCGTCCTGGTATGGAAGGCGTCGATCGGGTCCACGAAGGGCTGCATGGCGTCCTTCGGGTCGGCCTTCATCTCCTCCAGCCGCCCGCGCAGCAGCTGGAAATGCCCGAACTCGGCGACCGCCATCTCGGCCAGAGCCGTCTTGTCGGACAGCGAGATCGCCAGGGCCGCGTCCTCCGAGAGCCGGAAAAACGCGGTCAATTCTGCGTACGCGAGCAGGCCGAGCAGGTCGACCACACCCTCGCGATCACCAAGATCTTCCGCATGGCCCATCAGCGCAGCGTAACAACAGCGGCCCAGATGCCGGGGCGCGGCTTCCCAGGTTTGTCAAGACGGCTTGCTAAACTATTGCCCGCAGGTAGATGTGCCCGTACGGAATGTGTTCGTCCCCGATCTTGTTACACCACGTGAGTGCGACGATTATCGAGTCAGCAGCGTCGAGGTGACGTCGCCCACTTTCTTCCCCGCGAGAGAGCGGTTGCGAAGTTCGTCAGGCCGCCCGCAGGAGAAGGTACTTGTTTGCCCGCCCAGGCGCGATGTGTGCCCATGGACGCGGGCCAGTGATGGAGGCGGAAGCCCTGACTAGTTATGCAGCCATGGACGACGGGTTCATGGACGACAGCCCGGCCCTGAACCTCGCCGTGAGCGACCCCCGCGGCGACGGCAAGACGTTCCGCGACTTCGGTATCTCCGAGGGGATCTGCGCGGCGCTCGAGGCCGACGGCATCACGACCGCGTTTCCCATCCAGGCGCTGACACTGCCTATCGCCCTCGATGGTCACGACCTCATCGGCCAGGCCAGGACCGGCACCGGCAAGACCTTCGCCTTCGGCATCCCGATACTCGAGCGCCTCGGGCAGACGGCGCGCGAGCCGTCGGCGCCCGGTGCGCTCGTCGTGGTGCCGACCAGGGAGCTTGCCATCCAGGTCGCCGATGACCTGCGCACCGCAGGATCTCGGATCGGCGCCAAGATCGTAACCCTGTACGGCGGCCGGGCGTACGAGCCGCAGATCGACGCGCTCGCGAGTGTCGACGTGGCCGTCGGTACCCCTGGCAGGCTGCTCGACCTGCACAGGCAGGGTCATCTGAAGCTAGACCGGGTCAGCGTGCTCGTCCTCGACGAGGCCGACAAGATGCTGGACCTCGGCTTCCTGCCGGATGTCGAGAGAATCCTGCGGCTCACGCCGCGGGACCGGCAGACGATGCTGTTCTCGGCAACCATGCCTGGTGAGGTCGTGACGCTGGCCAGGCGGCACCTGAACCGGCCCACGCACATCAGGGCCGAACAGCACGACGAGCCCGCACACGTCCCGAGCACGCAGCAGCACGTGTTCCGGGCGCACCAGCTAGACAAGATCGAGGTACTCGCCCGGGTCCTGCAGGCCGAAGACCGAGGCCTGACGATCGTGTTCTGCCGCACCAAGCGGTCTGCCGACCAGGTAGCCAGGGCGCTGACGGCGAAGGGTTTCGCGGCCGCCGCCGTGCACGGCGACCTGGGCCAGAGCCAGCGTGAGCGCGCGATGCGGGCATTCAGGTCGGGCAAGGTCGACGTCCTCGTCGCTACCGACGTGGCAGCCAGGGGACTCGACGTGGATGACGTCACCCACGTGGTCAACTACGAGTGTCCAGAGGACGAGAAGGCTTACCTCCACAGGATCGGCCGCACCGGAAGGGCCGGCCGTGAGGGGGTAGCCGTCACGTTCGTGGACTGGAACGACCTGCCCCGCTGGAAGACGATCAACGACACGCTGAACCTCGGCTTCGCTGATCCGGTCGAGACCTACTCGACCTCGGAGCACCTGTTCTCGGCGCTCAACATTCCGGCGGACGCCACCGGCGTGCTGCCCGCCGCACAGCGCGGCAGGCTCGGCCTCGAGGCGGAGTCGCTCGAGGACATCGGCGAGACCGGCAAGGTTCGCTCGTCGACGCGTCGGCCGGCCAGCCGGGAAGACCAGGCCCGCGAGCGTGCCCCCCGCCGCCGGACCAGGTCTGGTCAGCCAGCGGAGCGCCGCGCCACCGAGGGTGGGCGAGACCACGCCACACCGCGAGAGCGCACCGCACCCCGAGAGCGCACCGCGCCGCGAGAGCGCAGCGGAGCCGAAGCCGACGCCGTCAAGGCTCGCCGGCGGCGGCGCAGGAGCCGGCCGTCCTCCGGTGGCAGTGACACATCGCACACCGTTCCGGACAATGCAGGCGCGCAGTAGCGGTCGTCTCACGTCGCGTCCCGCCGCCGGTTCGCTGGCGCACACTGCAGGGGCACACCGCCCGCGCACACTGCAGGCGGGAACCGCAGGATCCGGAGCCGGCGAGCACGCTTTCAGCGAATCCTGTGTTATTCGACTGTTATATTTCAGCTGTTTCTCGATAGGCTCCCACCCTGTGAGTTACCTCAGGTCCCTCCAGTTGCCCGAGCGCTGCCGCACCGCGGCGCTGCCGACGGCGCGTGGTCTGTTCGCCGTTCTCGAGGCACAGCCGACGCGTGGTGTCAGCGATCGCCGGCCTGCGCTTCTGGTCCCCGGTTACACCGGCAGCAAGGAGAACTTCCTGCCGATTCTGGAGCCGCTCGCCGCGGCCGGACGCACCGTCGTGGCGGTCGATCTGCGCGGGCAGTACCAGAGCCCGCACGCCGCCGACCGGAGTGGCTACGCGGCCGAGGAGCTGGCGGCCGACGTGCTCGCCATCGCTGACGCGGTCGCCGACGGCCCGGGTGGTGTGCACCTGGTCGGGCACTCGATGGGCGGCCTCATCGCCCGCGAGGCCGTCCTGCAGCGTGCCGCGGGGTTCCTGTCGCTGACGCTGCTCGGTTCGGGACCGGGCACCATCGACGGACAACGGGCCGCCGAGTTGCGGACGATGCTGTCGCAGGTCGGCGGTGCGGGTACGGACGACAAGGCCCGGCTCGCCGCCATGGTCAGGCAGTCCTGGAACGCCAGGTACGAGCCGCAGGCGCGGGCCGACGGGGTCGACGAACACATCGTGGCGTTCCTCAAGGAACGCATGCTGCGCACCTGCCCGGTCAGCCTCGTGACGCTGGCCAGGTACTTGCTGAACTGCCCGGACCGGACGCAGGAACTTGCCGCTGTAGTGGCAGGAGGACTGCCGGCCCAGGTGGTCTACGGTGAGGACGACGACGCCTGGCCGCCCACTGTGCAAGACGAGATGGCGCGGCAACTTGGCGCGCAGCGCTCCTGCATTCCGGGTGCCGCCCACTCGCCCGCCATCGACGCACCGGTGACGACGGCCAGCATTCTGACCGAGTTCTGGAACGCCGCCGAGCGGGCGATGCCGACAGTGCATCGCTGCGGCCGGGCACGCTCCGCGGTTGCCCCCGCGACCTAGCCCGCGTCGCGGCCGTCCGTCGCGGGCTGGTCGTCCGCCGACAGTCCGTCCCATGGACGCCGGGCCCCGGCGGCCGCCATGCCTTCCGGGCACCGCGCACGGTAGTCGCACCAGCCGCAGCCTGGACCCGGGCGTGGCGGGAACACGTCCGCCGAGGCGTCCGGCGTTCCCTTGTAGCGCTCGTCCGCTGCGGCACACTCCGACGCGATGTCCTCCGCTCTGCGCAGCTGCCTGGCCAGCGAGTCCTCGGTGTGCGCCCAGGCCAGCACGTCGCCTGAAGGCACGTGATGCAGCTCGACCCGCCGACAGGGCCTGCGCAGCACCCGCCCGGCGGCCACGGCGTAGATCGCCAGGGCCAGCGACGACCGGGCGTCGTCCACGGTCGGCGCGTACCGGCCGGTCTTGTAGTCGACGACGACCAGATCACCGGGCTGGTTCCCGACCGCCCTGCGGTCATCCAGCCGGTCGATCCTGCCGGAGACCGCGATCAGGTCCGTCCTCGTCGCGACCGTCCGCTCGACGCCGGCCGGCTCGACGGCCGGATCGAGCGTCGCGACGTAGTCCTCGACCATCTGGCGGCAGCGCTGCCGGTGCATCCGCGACTGGGCGTCGTCGGCGAAGCCGTCGCCGATCCAGCCCTTGTCGAGCAGGTCGCCCGCGGCGCTGACGGTCCGCTCCCGGCGGGGCAACCGCCACCAGCCGGCCAGTGCGTTGTGCACGCTTGCGCCGAGGCTGTTGTGTGCCCACGGCGGGCCCTTCGGCGGCGCCGGTCGCTCCAGGTAGGCCATCTGGTAACGGCGCGGGCAGTCGAGCCAGGTGCCCAGCCGCGTGGGCGTGCACGGGTACAGCCGCCGCGGCATGCCCTCGAAACCGAGCTGCTGCTCCACGGTGCGTCAGTCGGTGGCGTAGCCGGAACCGCGCTCGCCGCCGGATACCCAGGAATCGAACCGCTTCTCGGCCGCAGCGACGGTGAATTCCTCGCCGTGGCCAGGAAGCAACCGCGTGCCGGCCGGCAGGGTCAGCACCCTCGCCCCGATCGAGTCCAGCTGGCGGCCCCAGTTGGGGAACTCACCTTCGTGCGGAACGGGGCCGTTCTCGCCCACCACATCGCCGGTGAAGGCGGCTTCCAGGTCCTCGCAGTACAGCACGACAGAGCCGCGGCTGTGACCGGGTGCGTGGAGCACTTCAAGCTCGACGCCGGCGACGCCGAACTTCCCCTCGTCTTCCATCTCGATGTCAGGGTCGGTGTCGTGGACCTCGCGCCAGGCCGACCGGTCGGCCGGATGCACCGCCACCGGCGCCTCGTCGACCTCGGCGACCTCGACGGCGGCAGCCGCGTGAGCCGCGTGGCCGTGCGTGCAGATCACCGCCATGATCTCGCGGTCACCTACGGCCGCAAGAACCTCGCTAGCGTCGTCACCAGGATCGATCACGATCACCTCGTTGTCGTCGCCGACGATCCAGGTGTTCGCACTGCCTACCACCGAGTCGATCCGGACGTCTTTTCCGGCCATCGGTCCGCATTCCTCCGCCGTACTTGGTTCAGCCCCGTTGGTTGAGCGCCACGATAGTGCGGGCCGGTGACACACGCCTAGCCGCGGGTCACCGGCCTCGCGCCCGTGGCCTTCTCGATCAGCGCGGCGTACGAGCGCTCCGGCGCAACCTCCGAGCCGATCCGGTACCCGGTCAGCGCGCCGTGGTCGTCGCTTCCGCCGCTGGGGACGAGTCCGAGGTCAGCTGACAGCGTGGCGAGATGACGTCGTTCCCCCTCATCTTGTTGCGGATGGTTGACCTCGATCCCGGTGAGCCCGGTGCGCGCGAGGTCGGCTATCACCTCGTCGGGAACCTGCCAGCCGCGCGTTTCGCCACGCGGGTGGGCTAGGACGGTGACTCCCCCGGCCGCCGCGACAAGCCGGATGGCTTTCGCGGGGTCCAGCGCGTATCTCTGCACGTGCGCACGGCCGCCTGGCCCGAGCCACTCTGGTGAGAACGCCTCCTCCATCGACGAAACCGTGCCATTAGCGATCATGGCGCGCGCGATGTGCGGCCGGCCAACAACGCCGCCCCCGGCTATCTCGCTCACCTGGTCCCAGCTGAGCGGGACGCCAATGGCGGCCAGCCGGTCAACCATCGCCCTGGCCCGGTACAGCCGGCTCTCCCTGATCTCGGCCAGCTCGCCCGCCAGCTCATCGTTGCCCGGGTCGAAGAGGTAAGCGAGCATGTGCACGCTGTGACCCTCAAGGCGGCACGACACCTCCGCCCCCGGCAACAGTGTCAGCCCGGCAGGCAGGGCCTGGGCCGCCTCACGGTGACCGGCCACCGTGTCGTGATCGGTCAGCGCGACAACGTCAAGATCTGCCGCCGCGGCGCGGCGCATCACCTCGGCTGGCGCCTCTGTCCCGTCGGATGCGGTGCTGTGATTGTGCAGATCAGCTCGCACGATGGCGAGACTAGCCCGGAAGCTGTGGAGACGGTGCCCCGAACGGCAGGTCCAGTTCGAGTCCCGGATCACGCAGGTCTCGCAGCGGCAGTGGCTCGATCGTGAGCACGCCGGCGGTCTCCGGCCAGAGCACGAGCCACAGCCAGTTCCCGCTCAGCTCGCCGGCGAACGCCGCCCTGTGACCCGAGTCGACGTGCCAGAGCGGGAAGTCGTGGTTGGCGAACTGCACGACAGCCACCGGCGCTCCCGCCGTGAACTGGGCTCCGGGGTCGGGTCCGTCCAGGCCGGCAAAACGGGCGCCCAGGCCGACTCCGGGCTCCTCGGAGACGAGGATCATCTCGGCTGGCCCGCCGAGCGGGTTGGGACCCGATAGGGCTACGGCGCAGCCGAGAGTGCCCGTCCTGTCGTCGCCCGCGGCCGCGAACCCCGTCACCAGCCACCCCTGGGGCAGCGGCCAGGGCACGAGCACCGGCACCCTGGCGCCGCGGAGCGCCCCCTCGAGGCCCTCATGCGATGGGCTGAGAGCCGATCGCAGGGGGTACACCTCGCCGTGCTGCGCGCAGTGGTAAGCGCTCGACCACGCGCTCGGCTCGGTGACCGTGAACTCGCAGCGCGGACAGCTCAGCACCTGTTTCATGTCACGCAGAGTTATCCCCCGTATCTCGACTGTCAAAAGTGTGCAATGTTCCGGTCCCCCATACCGGGCCGCGGCCGGACATAATGACTGGATGGCCAGCACGCCCGATCCGGGCCACGTTCAGTGCGTGGGCGCGGTCATCAGGGACGAATCGGGACGCATGCTGCTGATCCTGCGCGGACACGAGCCGGGGAAGGGGCTGTGGTCAATCCCTGGCGGGCGGATCGAGCCTGGCGAGACCGACCAGCAGGCAGTGGTCAGGGAGGTCGGCGAGGAGACCGGCCTGACTGTCACGTGCGGACCGCTGCTCGGGTCTGTCGAGCGGCCCGGCCTCGCCGGGACCGTCGTGGACATCAGGGATTACGTGGCGTTCGCGTCGCCCGGGTCGGCCGGGCTGGCCACCCCGGGCGACGACGCGGCCGGGGTGCTGTGGGTCACCGATGCCGAGGCTGACGCGATGGATGCCCGCGGCGAGCTCACCGATGGCCTGCTGGCCGCCCTGCGCCTCTGGCGCTGACCAGCACCGCGCCTCTGGCGCTGACCAGCACCGCGCCCCGGCGCGGAAGCCCCTCGACATATGTAGGCTACATATGTAGGATCAAGCCTGTGAAGCTAACCGGGCAGCTGGAGCGCGTGCTGAGGGTGCTGGTCGCTGACCCTTCGGCAGCGCATTACGGCTATGACCTGATGAAGGCTGCGAAGCTGCCCAGCGGGACGCTGTACCCGATGCTCGCCCGCCTGCAGCAGGAGGGCCTGGTGGACTCCCAGTGGGAGGATCAGCGAACCGGTGCTGGTGGCCGGCCGCCGCGCAAGTACTACCGGCTGACCGCCGAAGGCGCCCGAGTCGCCCGGCTCGAGCTCGCGAACGCCTCGGCCGTATCCGGCAGCCCGCGGCAAGTCGCGGTGCGCCCTGCGCACGGGACAGGGGGCACGCTGTGAGCGGGACCCGGCCGGTCCAGCGGATCGCGGAGCGGCTGATCCAGGGTTCCTGCCGTCGGCTTCCTGATGACGAGCGCGCCGAGCGCTGCAAGGAGTGGTCAGCGGAGCTGCCCGCGATCCTGGACGACAAGAGCATCCGGCTGCCGGTCCTGCGGGCCGTGCGCGCGCTGAGGTTCTCAGCGGGGATTTCCAGGACGACCCGGCACCTGAGCCGGGCCGGCGGCGGCGCGCGGCACCGGCGAGCCTCCGGCTGGCGTGACGGCGCGCTCCCTGTCCACCCGATGTCGTCGGCCGTCCGGCTGACGATCGGCGGGATCGTAGAGCTCGTCAGCCTGTTCACTGTCGTTTCCCTCGCCCGGGCCTACCCGCAGTCGCCCGGCTGGATTCTCGTCGGAGTCCTGGGGTCGGCTGCCGTCTTCGATGCCTTCTGCCTGATTGACGTCGCTCGAGCTGCTGAGGTCCGCCACCTGCCCAAGTGGGCGTGGGGGCTGATCTGCCTCGCCCAGTTCCCGGCCGGAGGCATCGTCTACTTCTGCATCGGCCGCGGCGGCCGAGCCCGGCCAGAGCCGCCGAGCTCAGTGGACCAGCATTGATCGAACTCGACCGGCTCACCAAGCGATTCGGCCGGGTCACCGCGGTCGACGACCTGAGCTTCGTGGTCCGCGCTGGGCACGTGACCGGCTTTCTGGGTCCCAACGGCGCCGGCAAGACAACCACGATGCGGATCATCCTGGGACTGGACGCCCCGACCTCGGGCACCGCGCTCGTCGACGGCCGCCGCTACCAGCAGATCGTCCGGCCGCTGCGGCAGGTCGGCGCGCTACTCGACGCCACGGCCGTGCACAGCGGTCGCACCGCCCACGACCACCTGCTGTCGCTCGCCAGGAGCAACCACCTCGGCCGCAGCCGGGTGACTCAGGTGCTGGAGCTGACCGGCCTGAGTGCTGTTGCGGCGCACCGGGTCGGCACCTTCTCGCTCGGCATGAAACAGCGGCTCGGCATCGCAGCGGCACTGCTCGGTGAGCCGCCAGTGCTGATGCTGGACGAGCCGGTCAACGGACTCGACGCCGACGGCATCCGCTGGATCCGACAGCTGCTGCGGCGCCTTGCGGCCGACGGCCTTACGGTCCTGGTGTCAAGCCACCTGATGAGCGAGATGGCGCAGACCGCCGATCGGCTGATCATCATCGGACGCGGCAGGCTGCTCGCCGACACGCCAACGAGCCAGTTCACGAAGTCCAGTACGCGTGCCGACGTGCTGGTCAAGTCCCCGTCCGCGAGCGAACTCGCTTCGCTGCTCACCGCTAGCGGCGCTACCGTCGCCGTCGAGGACACCGGCGGGCTGGCGGTTACTGGCCTGGACGCTCCGGCCATCGCCGACCTAGCCGCTCAGCACGGCATCGCCGTGCACGAGCTGGTGCCGCGACAGCCGTCACTCGAGCAGGCATATCTCGACCTCACCGCCGGCAGCGTCGACTATCGCGCTGGATCCCTTGCGGGCAAGTCCGAGGCGAGCAGATGACCGCGGCCCGCGCGGCCGGGGCGCGCGCACCCTCGCTCGCGACCCGGGCAGCTGACCTGATCGCCTTCGAGTGGACGAAGCTGAGGTCGGTCCGGTCGACCTACATCACGCTGCTGATAGCGGCGGCCGTGACGATCGGCGGGAGCGTCATCGTCGCGCACGCCTTTGCCTCGGCGCAGGGGCCTCCGCCTGCCGGGTTCTCCGCGCTCGTCGCGAGCTTTCTGGCCTACGCCGAATACACGGTGATCCCGGTCAGCGTGCTGGCTCTGCTGCAGTTCACCTCGGAATACAGCACGGGCCTGATCCGCACCACGTTCGCCGCGGTACCGCGCCGCTGGGCTCTGCTCGCCGCCAAGGCGGCCGTCGTCGGCACCGCTGCCCTGGTCAGCGGCGAAGCGCTGGCGTTCGCTTGCTTCTGGATAGTCCAGGCGATCCTCTCCGGCCGGCACGGCGGGTTGTCTGCCGGTCAGCCAGGCGTACTAGGCGCCGTGCTCGCTGGCGGATTCGTCCTGTGCGCTTGCGCGCTGACCGCGTTGGGCCTGGGCGCCATCATCCGTCACACGGCAGGCGCGATCACCGCCGCACTCGTGGTGATGTACCTGGTCGCTGGGTTGTGCCTGACGCTGCCGTCACCGTGGAAGGACGACGTCGGCAGGTTCACCATGGCATTCGCCGCTGACCAGGTGGTATCGCTGCACCCGCAGTCGGGCCTGTTCTCCCCCACCGCCTCCATGCTGGTCCTCATCGCCTGGCCGGCGGCCGCGCTGCTGGCCGCCGGGCTCGTGATCGCCCGCCGGGATGCCTGAGTTGGCGGCCACCGCGGTTCCGCGATTACGACCCCGGCGCTCCCGGCGTTGACTCGCTAGCGCGCCGCAGGTAGTCAGCTCCGGCGACGGCGAGAACCGTCGCGGTCGCGCAGGCGCTCAGCGTCAGGGCGGGAACGTGCGGTGCTGCCAGGCCGAGCAGGCCAAGCACCACCAGCGCTCCCGCGCGCGGCCAGCTGACCTTGCGCCAGACCACGAACTTGAACGCCAGGTGCCCCGCGATGAACAGAGCGGTCCCGCCGAGTATCAGCCACGAGGTGAAGGCGGCGCCCACCGTTCCCGGGCTCGCGAGCACCGCGTAATCGGCCGCGGCCACGACGATGATCCCGGCCACCATGACCGGGTGGATGTCGTGGTAGGCAGACCTGCCGAGACGTCCGGGATCGGCAGACCCCGCGATCAGCTCGGCGCTTTCGTCCGCGGCGCGGTCGAAGTACACCCACCACAGCGCCACGCTGTCGAGAAAGGCCACGACGAAGGCGGCGACGGTTCCGGCGTCGAGCGCGTGCCTGGCGCCCAGCAGCCCGGCCAGCGTGGCGCCGATCACCACGATGGACTCGCCCAGCGCGATGAGGACAAATCCCTGGCAGCGCTCGGCGAAGTGCCCGCCTTCGATGTCCCACTCCCGCGTGGTCGACTGCCCGAGCCCTGGCACGTAAAACCGCGCCGCCCCGCCGAGCACGTCGATGCCGACGGCTGCCAGCCACAGCAGCGCTCTCGGCGCGGTGCCGGTGACAACTCCGCCGACAACCGCCAGCGTGCCGCTGACGCAGCACCAGACGAGTATCCGCTCGAAGTTGCGCCGCAGCGCCTGGCCGCGAAGCGCCCATACCGCGAACGCGCTGCGCCCGACCTGCATGACCGCGTAGCCGCAGCCGACGAGCCAGCCCGTCTTGCCGAACGCGAATGGGAGCGCTGCCCACATCACGAGGCTCACCAGCATCAGGGCGACCAGCATCAGCCTGACCGGGATCTGCTCGGGGTCCAGCCAGTTGGTCACCCACGTGGTGTAGGCCCACGCCAGCCAGACCATCGCCAGCAGCAGGGCTGCCTCCAGGGCGCCGGCTAGCGTCGCGTGTTCGTGCAGGTAGTGCGAGAGCTGGGTGACCGCGAATACGTAGACGAGGTCGAAGAACAACTCGGAGTTCGTTACCCGCTGCCTGCCCGCGCCGCGCGGCCGTCTGAGACCCCGCGATGGCTGCGCCAACCCATGACCTCCCGGCCCAGAAGGAACGGCTCGCAGCGGCAGGCCGGCCTTAGCCGGCGAGCCTGGCCGCGGCCAGCAGCTGCGTCACCAGGCTGCCGATCATGTCATCCAGGCTCGGCCAGCTGAAGGCCGGCCGGTCGGCCCGCAGTGTGACGATTCCGTGCAGGCTGGCCCACAGCGTCGCCGTTGCCAGGAACACGTCGCCGCTACCGGGCTGCGTCCCCAGCGCCGCCGCGACCGAGTCGCGCAGCACCACGAACGCGGGGGCACCTGGCATCGGCTGTCCTTGCCACGCGGGGTGCAGTTGGCCGCGAACGCCGGTTAGCGCCCGATACCGGCCTGGGTACTGCTCCGCGTAAGTGCAGTAGGCGTGGCACACGGCGAGCAGGGCTGCCACCGGATCGCCAGCTTGCGCGGCAGCCGCGGCCATGACTGCGCGCAGCTCGTCGAACTCGATGGCGTACACCGCGTACAGCAGCTCATCCAGGCTCTCGAACTGGAGGTAGAAGCTCTGCGGGGAGGTGCCGGCGGCTCGTGTCACCGCGCGGATGCTGACGTCCTGCTCCCGCTCCGCGGTCATGAGAAGACCGCGCGCCGCGCCGATCAGCTCGTCCCGCAGCCGCGAGCCGTGCCCGCGCGGGTTGCGCTGCCGGCCGCCGGCCGAGTTCTTCGCCTGCACTTGACTAACCATACACCCGTCTACATACTTCTAAGTAGACACCCGTCAACTTAAGGAGTAAGCCATGTCAGAGACCCTGACGATCACCCGGATCACGCACAGCTGCCACCTCATCCAGATCGGGGACGTGACCGTGCTGACCGATCCCTGGTTCTCCGAGCACGCCTTTTACCACCCGGGCGAGGCGATCGCGTGCAGCGTCGCCGACCTTCCCCGGCTCGATGCTGTGCTCATCAGCCATCACCACTACGACCACTGCGACATGGCGGCGTTCAGCGGCTACCACGACAAGGCGGTCCCGATGTTCGTCGCCGACCCGGTGGCGCCCAAGGCCCGGGCGGCCGGGTTCACCGACGTCCGCGCGCTCCAGCCGTGGCAGGTGGCGACCGTCGCTGACCTCACCGTCACCGCCGTGCCCGCCAAGCACGCCGTCTACGAGGTCACGTTCATGGTGAGCGGTGGCGGCCGCAGCGTCTATTTCGCCGGCGACAGCCTGGTGGTACCGGAAATGCAGACCCTGCCGGATCGCTTCGACCAGCTCGACGTCGCGCTCCTGCCGGTCAACGGCCTGCAGATCCGGCCGCAGTTCAACAAGCAGATCGTGATGAACGCAGAGCAGGCCGCTGAGCTCACGGCCGTGCTCAAGCCGCGGGTGACCGTGCCGCATCACTACTCGTTCACCAGCGGAGCGGTCGGCGACCGCATCTTGACCAAGGCCGACCGGGATCCCGAGCACTTCGTCTCGGCGGCCCGGCGGCTGGCCCCGGACTCGCCGGTGCGGGTGCTGCAGCCAGGCGAGCCGCTTCAGCTCGCCTAGGTAACCGGGCTGGCTAAGCAAGCGGGCGGCCGGTTCACGCTCTCTTCCAGGACGTTGTGTCAGTTGCGGTCGCGCAAAACGGTCTAAGCCGGGCACGATTTTGTGCGGAACTGCCACAACGTCTGAATTCCAAGATCGTCAGCCAGTCTCTGGGCCGCCGGCGGCTGGAACGAAAGGAGCAAAAGCCGCGTCAAGCCACGCCTCAGCCCCGGCCGGCGGTGGCGAGGCACCGCCGCGTCAAGCTACTCCTCAGCCCCGGCCGGCGGTGGCGACGCACCGCCGCGTCAAGCCGCACGCCTCAGCCCCGGCCGGCGGTGGCGAGGCACCGGCGGGTCGAAGCGAGGCGGCTGCGCCGTACGGGTGCCGCGAAAGCCAGGGCCGCGGCTACCCCGGCGTGAATCGCGTGCTCCTGGTGAGCCCGGCCGCCCGGCCTCTGGCGGCTGTGACCTGCGCGAGCTTGCGCGTCGCCTCGTCGATCATCTCGCCGTCCAGGGTCGCCGCGCCGCGTCGCTCGACGGTCGTGTGGTAGTCGTACGCCTCAAGGATCAGCTCGGCCCTGTCGTAGTCGGCCTGCG
>JASIGS010000133.1 GCA_030052355.1 Streptosporangiaceae bacterium
CTACTGGCCGCTGGTGCTCACCATGCTGACGCTCCTCGCGACAGCGGCGTCAGTTCCGCTCGGCGTGGCTGCGCGGCAGAGCGTGCTCGGGAACTCGATCCAGAACCTCGTGACGAGCCTGCCGTACGCGGCCGTCGGGATCGTGGTGATCCGGAAGCTGCCGCTCAACCCGATCGGCTGGCTGCTCGCCGCGCTCGGGATCCTGTCGGTCGTCTCGACCGACGCGGGCTCGTATGCCCTGCTCGCGCACCGCCATGGAGCCGGGCTGCCGCTCGGCCTCGCCGCGGCCTGGCTCGACGAGAGCTTCCGGCCCGCGGCGGTCCTGCTGCCGCTGGCCATCCTGCTGTTCCCGGATGGGCGGTTGCCGTCGCCGCGATGGCGGTGGGTGCTGCGGAGCTATCTCGCGTTCAGCGCCGCGTACGTGGCCGTGCTCGTCGCATCCGCGCTCTCCGCTGCGGCGGCCGGGCACGGCCTCCAGATCGACGCCTCCGGCGGCCTCACCGCGATCGATCAGCCGCGCGGCTGGTCGGAGGCCGTCCAGACCGCGGGGCTGTTGCTGTATGTGGCCGTCTGGGTGGTGTTCATCGCCCGGCAGGTGCTGAGCTGGCGGACCGCAGACGGCAACCGGCGCCAGCAGTTCAAGTGGCTCATGGCCGGTGCGGCAGTCGCCATCGTGTCCCTGGCGACCAGCTTCATCGGCGGCGCTGTGGACCCGAACGCGTCGGCGGCGGTGCGCAACGGCGTCGGGCCCGCGATCGGGGTGCTGGCAGCGGCGCTGCCGGTCTGCATGGGCGTGGCGATCCTGCGGTACCGGCTGTACGACATCGACCGGATCATCAGCCGCACCCTCGCTTACGCCCTCGTCACGGCCACCCTCGCCGGCCTGTACGCCGGGCTCGTGCTCCTGGCTACCCAGGTGCTCGACCTGACCTCGCAGGTCGCCGTCGCCGCCGCCACCCTCGCCGCTGCGGCGTTGTTCAACCCGCTGCGCCGCCGGGTCCAACACCGGGTCGACCGCCGGTTCAACCGGGCCCGCTATGACGCCGACAACACCGTCGCCGCCTTCGCCGCGCGCCTCCAGGACGCCACCGACCCCGACGCGGTCCGTTCCGACCTCATCGGCACCGTCGACCACGCCCTCGAACCCGCCCAGCTCTCACTGTGGCTCGCAGGCGGCGCGCGATGACTGGCATGGCGGCGTCGCCCGCGGCCCAGGCTCACAGATAATGCTGATTCCCATCGCCGTGCACTCAGTTGTGAACGGGCACGGATGCCTTCGTCCGAGCAGTAGCCAGTCCCGTCCCTCTTCAGGCACAGCAGACCGAGCAGCCGGCCGGAGTCATCAATGACCGCCAGCCGGCGCCGCCGATCCCGCAGCAGCCTCGCGGTGACAGGGCGGAGCGGTTCCGCGGGCCCGGCGGTACGGCCGCTGAGCGTGCCCAGCGTCGCGACGGGCGGGGAACCGGACCTCGCTGTCGCGAGGTCCGGCCGCTCGATGGTCGTGATCAGCAGCCCTTCTGGCGCCACGATCAGGGCCATGTGGAGGTGGTCGTCGTCGAAGAAGGCCCGGATCTCCTCCAGCCCGGAGTCGGGACCGTGCGTCCTGGGCTGCGTGACCATTGCGTCGGCAACCCGCTGTCCGACCGCGGTGGCCGCGGTCACTGGCCTGTTCCTGCCGAACGAGCCGGGGTGACCTCGACTTCGAGATGCTTGGTGGCGGGCTGCCCGGTCTCGGCGCTGTAGTCGGCTATGCCGCACAGGACATTCAGTTCCGGCATGTATCCCGCCGCGCAGCCGCGCGGGACGTCGTACTGGACCGCCCGGTAACCGTAGACGGTCCGCGTGCTCCCGTCCTTGCTGAAGCTGGTGACGTCGACCAGGTCGAACTCGGCAAGACCGCGGTCGCGCATATCGCCGTCGTTCATGAAGACAACGGTGCGCAGGCCCTTCAGCCCGCGGTACCGGTCATCGTTGGAGTAGATGGTGGTGTTGAACTGATCGTGCGAGCGGACGGTGGCGAGCATCAGCCGTCCCTGGCCGGGTTCGACGTCGCCGGGCAGAGGGGCAAGCCCGAACTCGGCGCGGCCCGAGGCCGTGAGGAATCCGCGCTCACGAGCGGGCTGGCTGAGGCGGAAGCCGTGCGGGCGGCGCACCCGCTCGTTGAAGTCCTCGAACCCGTCAAGCACCTGCGCCATCGTGTCGCGTATCCGGTCGTAGTCCTCGACGTACCACTGCCAGGGCGTACGGCTGCCGGGCAGGGTGGCCTGAGCCATCCCGGCCAGGATCGCGCACTCCGATCTCAGCCGTGAAGAGACGGGCTCCTTCATCCCGCGAGAGCTGTGCACCATCGACATCGCGTCCTCGACGCTGACTGCCTGGTCGCCGCCGGCCTGGCGGTCCCTGTCGGTCCGCGCCAGGCAGGGCAGGATGAGCGCCTGGTCTCCGTGAACGATGTGACTGCGGTTCAGCTTGGTCGCGACATGCACGGTCAGCAGGCAGTTGCGCAGCGCCTCGAATGTATAGGGGGTATCCGGTGCCGCCAGTGCCAGGTTGCCGCCGAGGCTGACGAGCACCTTGACCCTGCCGTCGTGCATCGCCCTGATGGTGTCGACCACGTCGAGCCCGTGTGCGCGCGGCGGATCGATATGGCACACCTCGGCGAGCCGGTCGAGGAACTGGCTGTCGGGGCGGTGGTTGATGCCGCACGTGCGGTTGCCCTGCACGTTGCTGTGGCCGCGGACCGGGCACGGCCCGGCTCCTTCCCGCCCGATGTTGCCGCGCAGCAGCAGGACGTTCACGATCTCCCTGACCGTGTCCGCGCCGTGCTCATGCTGCGTCACGCCCAGGCACCAGGCGATGATTACCCGTTCCCGCTTCAGGTAGGAATCGGCGAGGTCCCGTATTGCCGGTTCCGCCACGCCGGACGCCTTCTCGACGTCGCTCCACGGGGTGGTCTCGCACAGCGCCCGGTATTCCCCGAGGCCGTGCGTGTAGGCCTCGAGGAATTCTCCGTCGAGCACCGCCGGCTCAGCTGAGGCCGCCTCAAATACAGCCTTGGCCACCCCGCGCATCAGGGCCATGTCCCCGCCTATCCGGACCTGCACGTTCATCGTGCCGATATTGGTGGTCCGGAATGTTGCCATATCGACCATCTCATGCGGCACAATCGTCCGCCGCGACGCGGCCTCAATCAGCGGGTTGATGTGCACCAGCGCGGCACCCCGCCGATCCGCCTCCGCCAGCCACGTCAGCATCCGCGGTGCGTTCGTCGCGGCATTGTCACCCATCAGCCAGATCGCGTCGGCCTGCTCCCAGTCACGCAGGTCAACCGTGCCCTTGCCGGTACCGAGCGCGGCTGTCAGGGCATAACCGCTGGCCTCGTGGCACATGTTCGAGCAATCGGGCAGGTTATTGGTCCCGAACTCCCGCACCCACAACTGATACAGGAACGTCGCCTCGTTGCTCAGGCGGCCGGAGGTGTAGAAGGCGGCATCGTCCGGGCTGTCCAGCCCCTGCAGCGCACTGCCCGCCAGGCGGAACGCTTCCTCCCACGAGACCGGCACATACCGGTCGCTCGCCGTGTCGTACCGCATCGGCTCAGCCAGCCGCCCGGCGTCCTCGAGGTCGTAGTCACTCCAGCCCGCGAGTTCGCTGACGGTGTGGGCAGCGAAGAAGTCACTGCCTACCTGCTTGGGGGTCAGCTCCCACTCTGCATGCTTGACCCCGTTCTCGCAGATATCCAGGTGCAGCCCGGCGGGGTCATCCGGCCACGCGCACCCGGGGCAGTCGAAACCCCCGTCTTCCTGGTTCATCACGAACAGCGCGCGAATGCCCTCTGCGGGCGCGTCTCTGGTCTCGAGCACGTGCGCGACGCTTCTGGCAGCGCCCCAGCCGGCCGCCGGATGGTGATATTCGTGACGTGAGAAGCCGCCGTGAGGAGCCGGCCCGCGGCCCAGCGCCGCGGTCCCGGGGACCGAGCCCAGCATCTGTTCTGCGCGCTGGCTGTTCTCACCATCCGCTGAAGACATCACGACTCTCCTGGGCGTCGTGGGGCCAACCGATCTTCCCCGACCGTGGTCTGTCACCCTGGGCCGGCAGTCGCGCGATCCCCCGCTGCCGAATTCATGGGCGTGTGTACCCCAGGCGCTTCGTGATCACACCGGCGCCACGACGCCCAGCACCGGCACCGCCGTCGCCCGCAGCCGTCCCGCTGCGTGTACCGCGGCGGCGGCCCGGGTACGCATCTCTGCGCCTGTAACGGTTTCCAGAGGTACGTAGGGCAAATGCGCACAAATAAGCAGCGGCTGCCCTGCCTGACGGCCGGCCGCTGGAGGTCAGCATGAACCGTAACCCAGGCCCGCCTCAGACACTGGCACGCCGGACGGGCGTGACGGCGCCCGACGAGTCCTGCGCCGATTGCCTGAAAGAGACTGGGGCCCCTGCCCGCCGCCTGGCGATCGGCCGGCCGGTCGCCTTCTGGATCGTTGCCTACCTGTTCGCCGCGACCATGCTCGGGACGACGCTGCCCACGCCGCTCTATGTCATCTTTCAGGCTCAGTGGCACTTCTCCTCGGGAATCACCACGGTCATCTTCGCGTCCTACGCGGTCGGCGTGCTGGCGGCACTGCTGCTAGCCGGCCATTCCTCAGACCACGTGGGAAGGCGGCCGGTGCTGTTCGCGGCGCTGGCGTTCAGCGCGGTCAGCACCGTGGTGTTCATCCTGTCGCCGGCCGTCGGCTGGCTGTTCGTCGGACGGGTGCTGTCCGGGATATCCGCTGGGCTGGTGACCGGCACGGCCACCGCGGCGCTGACTGACATCTACAGCGGGCGGTCGCCGCGGCGTCCCTCGATGGTCGCCACCGCGGCGAATATGGGCGGCCTCGGCCTCGGCCCGTTGATCGCCGGCTTGTTCGCCCAGTTCGGCCCCGATCCGACGGTGCTGGTGTTCGAGGTCTACCTGGCCGTGCTGGCCGCCGCGGCCATCGGCCTGGCCTTCGTGCCCGAGACCGTAACTGACCGGCAGAAGCTGAGCCTGCGTTTCGCCGGATTTGGCATACCACCTGCTGGCCGGAGCGAGTTCATCGCCGCCGGCGTGGCGGGATTCGCCGCGTTCTCCCTGCTCGGCATGTTCACCGCGTTGGCCCCGAGCTTCCTCGGCGATGTCCTGCACGAGCACAGCCATGCCGTCGGCGGCGCGGTGGTGTTCGCCCTCTTCGGGACGGCTGCCGCTACCCAGCTCCTGCTCGCCCGGTGCCCGTCCCGGACCGTCATCGTATTCGGGCTGACCGTGTTCCTGGCCGGCCTGGCCCTCGTCGTCGCCGGGTTGTCGCAGGCATCGCTGGCCCTGTTCCTGACCGGGACCATTGTCAGCGGTGTGGCAGTAGGCGCGGTCTTCATCGGCAGCCTGTCGACCGCCAACCGGCTGGCGCCCGCCGAGATCCGCGGGCGGGTGGTGTCCACCTACTTCGTGTTCGCGTACGTGGGCCTCACCATCCCGGTCATCGGAGTCGGCATCGCCTCGCAGTACGAGGGCGACTTCCGGGCCGTCCTGGTGTGCGCGATCGTGCTCGCGGCGCTCAGCGCCGTCTCGATGGTGGGCATCCAGCGGGCCCGCGCTCGGTAGCGCGGCGACAGGAGGAAGGCATTTGAGCGCGCGAACCGTCCGGCGGCGCGTGGTCCGCATCACGCTGGCAGGCAACACGGACCCGACCAGGGAACGGGCCGACCTGCTCGCCGCCGAGGAACCGCTCGGCATCAGGATTGACGGTCAGGCCGTCAGCCTGACCATGCGCACACCCGGTGACGACATCGACCTGGCTGCGGGGTTCCTGATGAGCGAGGGCTACATCGTGAAAGCCGCGGACATCACCTCGATCAGGATCTGCACCGGCGAGCGCTGCGGGCACGACGACCACGACGGCGCTGGCAACATCGCGGACGTCGCGCTGCAGACCGGCGTGCTCGCGCGACCCGAGCTGCAACGGAACTTCCTCACCACCAGCGCCTGCGGCGTGTGCGGGAAGACCAGTGTTTCCCAGCTCCGGGTGCGCAGCCAGTTTGACCTGTTCGCCGACCACGCGACCGTGACCCCGCGCGTGCTGGCCGGGCTGCCGGACGCGCTGCGCCGCGCGCAGCGCGTATTCGACCAGACCGGCGGCTTGCACGCCGCCGGCCTGTTCAGCACCGACGGCGACCTGCTGGCCGTGCGCGAGGACGTGGGCCGGCACAACGCCGTCGACAAGGTGGTCGGGCACGCGGTGCGGGCGGGCACGCTGCCTTTGTCCGGCCGCATCCTGCTGGTCAGCGGCCGCGCGTCCTTCGAGCTGGTGCAGAAGGCCGTGCTGGCCGGCATCCCGGTACTCGCCGCGGTGTCAGCACCGTCGTCGCTCGCGGCCGAGCTCGCGCAAGACGCCGGCCTCACGCTCGTCGGCTTCCTGCGCGGCGGCTCGATGAACGTCTACGCGTGCGCCGGGCGGATCGCCGGCTGACCCTCTGGTCGGCCGAGCAAGCGCCAGCGGAGCGTCAGGACCTCGGCCACCTCGCCGTAAGCCGGACTCTCGGCGACTACGTCGGCGGATGCCTCGGGTTCCCGGGCGGCGTCGAGCGCGAAGCCGGCGTCCAGGAAGTCGTTGAGGATGGTGCTGAGCATGCGGTGATGCCAGCCGATCGCGCCGAACAGCCGCGACCGGTCCTCGTGCCACCAGCGTCCTTCCTCGAAGTAACGGCTCACAAGCCTGACCGGCCGGCCATCGCGTTCACCGTTGGTCGCCCGGGGCGGCTCGAAGCACGGGTGCAGTGCGGCTACCACGAGCCAGCCGTTGCGCTTGAGCACCCTGGAGGCAGCCGCGAGTACCGTACCGAGGTCATCGAAGTCGGTCAGCGCCAAGCAGCAGGTCGCACCGTCAAAGCTCGCATCAGGGAGCGACGACAGCGCCTGCGCGTCCTCGGTGAGATAGCGGACATGCGGCTCGCCGCCGCGCTCGCTGGCGATGCGGATCAGCTCCGGCGACCGGTCCACGCCCACGACCACGGGAAACCGCCGCCCGAGTTCTCGCGTCAGGGCGCCCTGGCCGCAGGCGATGTCGAGGACGGCGTTGCCCTCCGCGCACAGCCTCAGGATCGACGGAACGGCGACCCGGTGAATGCAGGAGACGCCGACGAACTCGTCGTAGTCCGTGGCGATGGCGTCATAGCTCACGAACACAGCTTCGCATGAGAAATGACGGTGCCGCCGTCACGCGCTGGGGAGCCAGATTCAGTACCGCCCTAGCCAATGCCTGGCGCGATCACTGCCTCGAAGGCTGACAGCACGTCCTCGTCGCCGGACCGGCTGATCTGTCCATAAGGCGGGCGATGCCAGAGCCAGCAGTCGAGGTCGGCGGCCGTTCCGCTGAAGAGTGCCAGGGTCGGCGCGTCCGAGCCGGTGCCGGCGACGTCGAAGTCCGGCTCGTCATAGGACTCCCCGTCCGAGTCCGTCCCGGTGAAGCGACCCAGCCTGACGACCCAGCTGTCGCCGGTGTCTGTGGCGCTGATCCGCAGCGACCGCTCCGCATCCGGCTCGAAGTGCCCCCAGTCAGGCACTCCGCCGTACATCACCCGCAGTGCTTCATCCACGCCGTCCGCGCTCAGCACCGCGTCCATCGGCGTCCGGACCCCGGCGGTCACCTCAGCGTCGACACGGTGGATGAGCGCCTCGTGCGCCTGCTTACGCCGGATGAAGCCAACCGTGTGATCATCCGACCAGGTCCACGCCGGTGTGTCAGCGGGTACCTTGCGAAGGATTTCCGCCAGGTCGCGGCCCGCCTGCCGGCAGAATTTCAGCAGCTCCGGCCGGCTGGCCGGCCGGCCGGGCATCAGCTCCCTGGCTTCCGGCCCGGTCAGGTTCTGCCGGACGACGACGGCCCACCAGCTCTGCACCCAGCCCAGGTGCCAGAGCAGGTCATCGGCGTTCCAGTCCGGACAGGTCGGAACGGGCGCGTCGGACGGGGCCGCGGCGATGGCCTCGCCGAAACGGGCGGACTCCGTGGTCAGGTGAGCGACATAGTCAGGGGGTCTGTTCACAAGCCTGACCGTACCGGTGACGCTCTCAGCTTGCAGCCGATGTCCGTGACCGTCATCACGTAGCATCGCCTCATGCACCGTCCCCCTCGCGCGCCGGCCGGCTCTTCCCCCCGTCAGGCCGATTCATCATCTGAGCGCCCGCAGGCTCCCGTCATGGGGTCGCGGCGCGTCCGGCGCGCGGTGGCGGGTGTCGCGCTGCTGATCCTTGCAGCCGACCAGGTCAGCAAGTCGCTCGTTCTGTCGGCGGACCCGCGCGGCGGTGCCAGCGGCGGCCTGGTCTCGGTACGCCTGGTGCGCAACACCGGGGCCAGCTTCGGGATCGGCGCCGGGCACCCGCTACTGATCACGCTGACGGCCGCGGCAGTGCTCGCCGTCGCCCTGGTGCTGCTGGCCCGGACCCGCAGCCGGGCCATCGCACTGTCGCTTGCGGCGGTGGCTGGCGGCGCGGCAGGCAACCTCTCGGACCGGCTGTTCCGGGCGCCGGGGCTCGGACGCGGTGCGGTGGTGGACTGGATCCACGTTGCCTTCTACCCGGAAACGTTCAACATCGCTGACATCGCCATCCGCCTCGGAGCTCTGTGCGCCGTCATCGCGGCGATCGGTGCCGCGCAGCCGCGCGGCCTGGGACGGACGGCGCGCTGGCGCCGCGCCATTGCTGACCGGCTCCAAGGCTCTCGCCTGTGTTCGTGAGGGCCTCGCGCGGCGAAGGTGGCCGGGTTTCGTCAGGCGCAAGCCGCTGGCTTAGTCGCCTGTCCGTTGGAGATAGCCGATGATCGTGTCCGTTACCCCCTGCATGCCCGCCGCATTGGGATGGAAAGCGCCGGCGATCATCACCAGGCGGGCGGGCAATCCCGTCACCCAGGGCTGCGCCGAGCCGAGTGCGTGATCTCTGCTGCTGTCGCTGACGCGGACCAGCTCGGCTCCGGATAGCTCCGCGGCGGTCGCGAAGGCCTCAGCTACCTTGTCGCCGAGAAGGCGAAGCGCGTCAAGAGTGGCGCTGTCGAACGGGACCGCACGGCTGGGCGCGGTGGCGGGACCGATCACGGTTACGTAGTCGACGAGCAGGACACGGGCACCAGCCGCCTTGCCGCGCACCGCGTCAACGATGCGCGCGAGCCCGCGCGCAGCACGGTCGAGGTCGGCTGCGCCTGGACACGGCACCCCTCCCCGGCCGAGCCGCGCCCCGAACGGGCGCGTCAGCAGGTTCCCGGACAGTCGTCCGGCCAGGCCGAACCGGATCATGCTGCCCGCGTAGTTCAGGTCGTTCCCGCCGGCCGTGATCGTGACCAGGTCGGCGTCGGCAGGCAGTCCCTGGAGCTGCGGCGGGAACACGTGACCCGCGAGCCGCTGCGGGGTGTCGATGATGGTGTCGGTGGTAGCACCTGAGACGGTGAGGTCAGTGAGCTTCGCGCCGAGGCGCGCGGCGAGCAGATGAGGATAGTTCCGGGCGGACCGTCGCGCAGCACGATCCTCGATGGGCTCGATGCCGGGCCCGGCGGCGAACGAACTGCCAAGCGACGCGAGATGGCGATACTGCTGGATGTTCATGAGCTTCCTAGCGCTACTGACCGCCGTTTCCGTCCAGTTCAGCCGGTACGAATCTAGCGGCCTCCGCGGCGAGGTGACCCGGCCAGGAGTACGCGGGTCGCCGCGTCGAGCCGTCGGTCCGGCGTTGTCACGCTCGCGCACGCCGGGGAAGATCGCACCATGACCCGGCACCGGCTCGACCCGTCACCGTCGACGACGGCGGACGTGTTCTCCCGTGACTTGCGGCCGGCCCTGACCGTCGATCCCGGCGACACGATCGTGCTGCGCTCGCTGAATGCGTCAGGCCACCTGCAGCCCCAGACATTCCCCGGCGAGCGGGTGCCGACGATGGCTGCCGAGGGGCGCAGGGGTCACTGCCTGACCGGGCCGATCGCTGTTCGCGGTGCGCTGCCGGGCGAGGTGCTCGCGGTGCGTTTCATGTCGCTGCGGCCGGACACCTGGGGCTACACGGTCGCAGCGAACCGCGACACCGCGCTGACCAGGCGACTCGGCCTGCACGAGGGCCCGCCGGCCTGGCTGCTCTGGCAGATCGATGCGGACGCGGGTGTGGCCACCAGCGACACGGGGCACACCGTGCGGATAGCCCCGTTTCATGGCGTGACGGGCGTTGCCTGGGACGAGCCGGGCGAGCACTCGACCATCCCGCCGAGGGCCGTCGGCGGCGGCAACATCGACTGCAAAGAACTCGTCGCCGGATCGGTCCTGTACCTGCCGGTTGCCGTGCCGGGCGCGCTGCTGAGCGTCGGTGACGGCCACGCTGCCCAGGGCGACGGCGAAGTCGCGGGCACCGCTATCGAGTGCGGCATGACGACCGAGCTTCAGCTCGAGCTGGTCACGGGCCGGCCCGTTCCAGGGGTACACGCGGAAACTCCGGCTGGGCAGATCACCTTTGGGTTCAGCCCGGATCTCAACGCTGCCATGGCCGATGCGCTCGAGGCGATGCTGACCTGGATGCAAACCGGATACGGGGTCGGCAAGGCAGCGGCGCTGGCGTTGGCCAGCCCCGTGCTTGACCTGAGGGTCACGCAGGTGGCGAACCAGTCCTGGGGCGTTCATGCGCTGCTTCCCGCGGGCGCGATCAGCTGACAAGAAGGGTCACCCGGAGCGGAACTGGCCGCGCCGGCGGCCACAAAGAGCGGGAGCTGCGGTCAGGCCCGCTTTCTGCGCCGGCCGAGTCAGGCAACCCCGGCTGCCCCGTGGCTCGTAGACACAGTGAAGGAGGCGGTCATGCTCGGTTCCCGTCGCGACGACGAGTTCTCGGAATTTGCCCGTGCTAACCGCGTCGAACTGCTGCGTTCGGCCTGCCTGCTCACCGCCGGTGACGTCCATCTGGCCGAGGACCTCGTGCAGATCACGCTGGCCCGGATGTACGTGGCGTGGCCCCGGGTGTCTCGCTCGGGCAATGCGCTCGGCTACGCCTGGCGTGTCCTGGTCAATGTTCATATCGATGAGACTCGCCGGCCGCGGTGGCGCCGCGAGCACAGCGTCAGCGACGTGCCCGACGTCGTGGCTGCCGAGGCGCCGGCGGACAGGGCCGACGGCGAGGCGGTACGGGCGGCGCTGGCGGGCCTGCCGCCACGAATGCGTGCCGCCGTCGTACTGCGGCACTGGCTCGACCTGAGCGTCGGGGAGACAGCCAGCCTGCTGGGCTGCTCCGAAGGGACAGTCAAGAGCCAGACGGCCAAGGCGGCTAGCCGCCTGCGGGCCCTGCTGGCCACCACCGAGATCGCGGCGAACGGCGACCCGCCACCAGCCATCGGGCAGGCGGGGGCCGCCGCCGAGGGGAGTACGCGATGACTGACGAGATCAAGGACCTGCTGGCACTCGCGGTGCCCGACGCCGGACTGCTGCACGCCAGCGGAGACGCGGCAGCCGACCTTTCCCGCGGTCGGCGCAGCCTGCGGCACCGCCGCGTGGCGCTTGTCGTCGGCACAGCCGTCGCCATCGGGGCGGTGGCCGGTGGTGTCGCGACCGCCGCCTCTTCCGGCGGCGCGTCACCCGCCTCGTCCCACCGCCCGCTGGCCTCCGGCCGGACCAGCCCGTCGGCGAGAGCTTCAGTGAGCCCGGGACGCAAGCCGTCGGCCTCAGCCTCGGCGAGCCCGAGCAGCCACCCGATCGCGCTCGTCGCCTATACCGGCCAGCAGGTGCCCGGATATCAGGTCGCACAGGTGCCGAACGGCTGGACCATCCAGGGCGGGAACGCCTTCGTCCTCACGCTGGCGCCCATCGGCTACCAGAACACCGACATCAACTCGTTCCTCGGCAAGCTGGTCGTGATGACGGAACCCGCGTCCGAGGCGGCGACCCAGTCGGGAACGGCGGAGACCGTGAACGGCCAGCCGGGCAAGTTCTGGATCCAGGGCGGCTACCAGACACTGATCTACCGCGACACGTCAAGCACCTGGGTTGACATCCAGGCGCCTCCGTCGCTCAGCTGGGACGCCACGCAGATCATCGCTTTCGCGAACGGCGTCAAAGTGCTCGCCAACGCCCAGCAGAGCAAGGGCTGACCAGCGCCGAATTACCCGGTGTTTGCTGACAATTCACCTGGCCATAGGTGGCATTCGGAAGGCTCGAGTGCTGCTTGCCCATAACGTGAGCAAGCACGCTAGCCTTCCGGACAGGAGTTACCGTTGACCAGCCCTTCGCCGACGCCCATCGAGCACATCATCGTCTGCTGCCAGGAGAACCACTCCTTTGACAGCTATTACGGCACGTACTCCGGACTGCCTGCCGGGTACGGGATTCCCGCTGGCTTCACCCAGCCTGACGGCAAGGGCGGCACGGTAGCAGCGTTTCACTTCACCGATCTGACCACCGACAACACCGACCCTGGCCATGACTGGGACAACATTCACGCCGAGTGGAACAACGGCGCGATGGACGGCTTCTACACCACTGACAGCACCCCGGCGATGGGTTACTACGAGGCAGCCGACCTGCCTTACTATTACTCGCTGCTGCCTGACTACACGTTGTGCGCGAACTACTTCTGCGGGATGCTCACGGAGACATACCCGAACCGCCTTGTCCTTTACGCGGGCACGAGCGGCGGGAACACCAGCAACAGCATCACCAACGGGACGCTCACGTACCCGTGCGTTCTGGACCTCTTGTCGTCCGGCGGCATCACCTTCAAGAACTACAACTTCTACTGCCCGGACAATTACTCGGTCCTTGCGCTGTTCGAGAAGTGGGCGACCGGCGGTCCGAACAACGAACTGAACCAGCCGATGGCTCAGTTCTTCACCGACTGCACGAACAACACGCTCGC
>JASIGS010000134.1 GCA_030052355.1 Streptosporangiaceae bacterium
CCGGCCATCGGCTGGGCCCGGGCGGAGGGCGCGACCGTCCCCTGATCCGCGAGGTGTGGCGTTCTAGGCCGCCTATGGGCGGTCCGCCGGTTCACAGCTCATTGAGGCCATCGGTGTAAAGCGGGTAAATCGGGCGCGAGGATGTCGCCCATCGGCAGCGGACTGGCTAGCCGGCGGTGATGCCGGGCCAGCTCGTCGGGTAACCGGCCGGGAGCAGCCCGGACGGCGTGTCATCGCGGTTGAGCGCCGCTGGGGCTCCGAGCAGCTGCAGCAGTTCTTCGTAGTTGAGTCCGACCTCGGTCGGGAACGGCCCCGCGCCGCTGATGCTCCCCGCCGCCGGCAGCTGCGACTCGGCCGACACGCCGCCGGGCTGCGCCCAGCCGGTTTCGATGCCGTCGCCGCCGTTGAACATGTTCCCGATGACGGTATAGGGCGTGACGTGCTGCCCGACCTGCACCGTGGGCGTCACGTCCTCGGCGAAGTAGACCTCCAGGCCCGCGTCCGGGCCGTCGGTGAGCTGGTAGGTGATCCACCCGCCGCCCGGCCAGCCGGGGGAGTCGTCGGTCGCGTTCGTGACGATGCCATCGCCCATCGCGTAGACCGGGCCGGCGCCGGCGAAGTCGACGCCCATGTCGATGCGCTCGGGGATCAGGCCAGAGACGTCGCGCAGCGGGTTGAGGTAGATGGGGAGCGCGTGCCGCGGTGCGACGTGGGTCTGGCCGTGCTCCTTGGTGCCTGGCGCTGCGTGGCGGCCGTGCGCAAACGAGTCGGACGCAAGAATCTTGGTCGCTTTCTCGGTGAGAGAGATGACCTGGTCAGCGAAGGCCGCGACGGTGCTGCGCCCCGAGGCGACAGGTCCCGAGGCCACAGAATGCGCGAGCGTCGGCGCGGCACCCCCCGCGATCAGCGTCGTGCCGACCGCGGCGAAAGCAGCAATGCGGACCGGCTGCACCGCGGCGGCGATGGCTGACCGCCTGCGGTGCCGTGTGGACCTGCCTGACTGGCGGGCCCGTGACGACTTGCGGTGTCGAGCGGCGCTGCGTGACACGGCTGAGCTTCCTGTCGGGCGCTCTGCGTGGCGCTCGGCGGTCACCTGGCAGAACTGGCACGGCGGTTCACGGCCGACGGGCCAGCAGCGTGCGGACGCCGGGCGGGTTCAGGGCAACGGGAGCACACCGGGCAGGTGACCGTCGCACACGCTAGGTGCTGTCCGCAATACCCTGACACCCGCAGCCATCAGGGGGCGGGCAATTACACGTAACACTGAGTGTGACTTAGATCACACTCAGTGTTACGAGGACGGGACGCGGCGGGCCTCGCCGGTGAAGAACGCCGCTCGTGCGATCACGCCCTGGTGGCCAGGAGGACTAGCAAGATAACCAGCACGGCAACGAGCAGGCAGCCCATCACAGTCAGCGCGGTCTTGCTTCCCAGCAGAGCTACGAGCTGCAGCTCGCGCTTCGGCGCCGGTGCCGGCTTACCGGGTTTCGACCGGTCCTCGAAGACGTAGAACGGGTCGCGGGTCCGGCCCGGGCCACGGCGCACGGGAACCGGCCCACCGGATGCCGGTGGTTGCCATCCTCGCTGAGACTTCTTGGCCATAAGACCTACTCGGCGCTGGCCGCCGTGCGCCTGGGCTTGGACGACGGCCGGCGGCGCTTGTCGCGGGCGTAGATGATGGCCTGCTTGTCGCCGCCGGGACCGCGGCGGTCCAGCTCGAACAGGGTGGTCGCGGCCATCAAGTCGCTCAGCTTGGCGTAGCCGTAGGTGCGGGAGTCGAAGTCCGGGCTCTGATTGGTCAGGATCTGGCCCACCGAGGCGAGCGCGGCCCAGCCGTCGTCGTCCGACGCCGCTTCCACGGCGTTGCGCAACTGGCTGACCAGCGCCGTGTCGGACTTGAGCTGCGCGGCCGAGGCCCGCGTGACAGGCGCCGGCGCGCCGCCGGCGGCGCTCTGGCCGTCATGGGCATAGGCCAGGTTCTCGATGTAGATGAACTTGTCGCACGCCGCGACGAAGGCCTTGGGCGTCTTCCGCTCCCCGAAGCCGTACACGATCAGGCCCGACTCGCGGATGCGCGCCGCCAGCCGGGTGAAGTCGCTGTCACTGGAGACGAGGCAGAAACCGTCGAAGCGGCCGGAGTACAGCAGGTCCATGGCATCGATCACCATCGCCGCGTCGGTGGCGTTCTTGCCCCTGGTGTAGGCGAACTGCTGGATCGGCTGGATCGACTGGGCCAGCAGCTGCTCCTTCCAGCCGCGCAGGTTCCCGGTCGTCCAGTCGCCGTAGGCGCGCTTGACGTGGGCGGTGCCGTACTTGGCGATCTCGGCAAGCAGCGCCTCGATAATGGCGGGCTGCGCGTTGTCCGCGTCGATCAGCACCGCCAGCCTCGTGGCGCTCTGGTCGGCCATGGTGGTCATCCTGTCACCCCGGCGCCGGGCTGGACGGTCTGCACCGCGAGGATGCTCACGGAGGACTTCGCGCACGCCGTGGTCGTGAGGCTGATGTACAGGGCGCTGGTCTGCCCCGGCGGATAGACCTTGAGCCGGTGCACGGTGACCGGGGAGCAGTCGGAAGCCGGGAAGTTCTGGGCGACCGTGATCTGCAGCTCGGCGTGCCCGGTGGCACCCGCCGCCAGCGTCACCAGCCGGCGCGGGTAGACCGGGTCTTCTTTCGCCGCCGCGCCCACCTGGGCGCCCGACGCGGTGACGAACGAGACGCCGGGATAGCCGTACAGGGTGCACGCGGTACCGGAAGTGTTGGTGAACTCGACGGGGTAGTAGGTGCTGCCGGCAGCCGCACCGCCGCGCCCGAGCGACGCCGTCAGCCCCGAGGTCGCGCAGCCAGCAGTACTACTGCTCGGCGTCGACGTCGATGTGCCCGGGTTGGGCGACACGGTGCCCGGGCTGGCGACGGGGGCCGGGGACGACGGCGTAGCCGTCACCGTAACCGTGGTGGTGGATATGCCGCAGCCAGCCAGCAGGCCCGCTGCCGCTGCGCACGCGGCGGCGGCGATCGTCCTCACGGCTACATCGACTGGCCTCATGGCGGCTCCTCACGCGCGGAGGTGGCCCGGTGCTGCAACCGCGCGGCCGGAGCCGGTCGGGTGCCGCGCCCGGATGGTCGCTAGGTCCGGATGGTGGCTAAACATAGCGGTCCGGGGCCCCTGCTGGGGAGATCTCCGGCCCCGGCAGGGATGACGCGCTGGCGGCATCGGCGGGCTTCGCGCTGCTCGGCGTCGTACTGTCGGTACTGTTCCTGCCTGGGGCGTGCCAGGCCGACGGCCGCCGCGGGCCAGGGAAGTGCTCGGGAGGAGAGCGGATTGCCGCCTGACACCACCAGTCTCCAGCCCAGCGGCCTTCCTGACGCGTCGGCGTGGACGCTCGACCCCGGTCTCGCCTACCTCAACCACGGCGGGTTCGGCGCCGCACCCGAACCCGTGCTCGCGGCCCAGCGGCACTGGCTAGCAGCCATGGAGCGCAACCCGGTCGGCCTCTTGGTGCGCCAGCTGCCGGAGCTGCTTGACTCCGTCAGGAACCGGGTCGCCCAGTTCCTGCGCGCCGATCCCGCCGGGCTGGTGTTCGTCGACAACGCGACGACGGGGGTCCAGACCGTCATCGCTTCGTTCAGGCTCGCGGCCGGCGACGAGGTGCTCACGACGGACCACGCCTACCCGGCGGTCATGGCGCAACTGCGCCGCGCGGTGGGCACGGCTGGAGCGGAGCTCCGGGTCGCGCCCGTGCCGCTGCCGGCCGTGAGCCGCGCGGCCGTCGCCGAGGCGGTGCTGTCCAGGCTCAGCGCCCGTACCCGGCTGGTTGTCATCGACCACGTCGCGTCGTGCAGCGGGCTGGCGTTTCCCGTCGGCCAGATCGTCGGGCACTGCCGTGAGCGGGGCGTTCCCGTCCTGATCGACGGCGCGCACGCGGCGGGCATGCTGCCGGTGGATCTCGCCGAGCTCGGTGCCGACTTCTGGGTCGGCAACATGCACAAGTGGGTCTGCGCACCCAAGGCGTCGGCCGTGCTGTACGCGGCTCCGCGGTGGCGGGACACGCTCCGCCCGCTGGTGGCCTCGCACGGCATGGCCGACGGCTACCAGCCGGCCTTCGACTGGACGGGCACCCGGGACCCGAGCGCGATGCTTGCCATCCCCGCGGCGCTGGACTTCTTCGGCAAGGCGGGCTGGCGGGAGGTCAGGCAGCACAACGACGACCTGGCCCGCAGCGGCGCCGCGCTCGTCGCCGAGCGCATCGGCACGGCGTTCCCGGCCTGCGACGAGCTGGCCGGCTCGATGCGGCTCGTGCCGCTCCCGGCGCCGCTCGCCGAGTCAGGGGCGAGGGGGCTGGAAACTCTGCTGCTTGAGAACCACGGCGTTGTCGTCCCGGCCACCTACCACGGCGGCTGGCGGTGGCTGCGGGTGTCCGCCCAGCTCTACAACACGCTGACCGACTACGAGCGGCTGGCGGACGCGTTGCGGGCCGAGTGGCCGGCCATTGCCGACGGCGATCAGGTGCGTTGGACCGGGTAGCGAACCGGCTGGGTGCGGATCAGCCGCGACGCTCACCTTCGCCCGCGGCCGCCGGCTGCGCGATGCGCTGCCGGCTCAAGCCGCCGAGGTCGGCCGCGGCACGCCCCAGCCCCGCAAGTAGCCCGTCGGGCAGCTCAAGCCCCCGGGTCGTCACGCCTATGGCCCACCAGCTGCCAGAGCTGTCGACCGTGGTGGCGATGCCCGCGCAGGCCACCTCGTCCCTGAACTCGCCGTGCTCGACAACCAGGTCACCGGGACGCAGCCCGTGCAGCACGTCATCTAGCGTCACCAGGTCGGTGGCCGTCCTGCAGGTATACGGCCGCATTCCCTGCTGAGCGATCAGCCTGCGCCTGTCGGCAGGCGACATCGTGGTCAGGAGCGCCTTGCCGACCGCCGTAGCGTGCGCGGCCGACTCCAGGCCGACCTGAAGATCCTCGAGCCAGGGCGAGCCCGGGCCCTCGACCACGTCAGTGATGATCATCCGGTCGTCGGCGATCCTGCCCAGGTACGCGCTGTGACCGGATACGGCGGCGAGATGGCGCAGTACAGCAGCGGCTGCTGGCGGCCGCTGGAACGAGCTGACCAGCTCGTGGAAACGCTCGGCCACCTCGGTGCCGGCTGCGTAGCTGCCGTCCGGGAGCCTTACCAGGTACCCCTCATAACAAAGCGTACGTACCAGGTGATATGCCGTGGCAAGGTTGATCCCGCACTTGCGTGCGATCACCTTTACCGGCAGCGGTCGGTCGGCCTGCGTCACCTGCTCGAGTACCCGCAGCGCCCTGGACACGCTCTGAATCAGGTCGGTCGGCTCCGGCCTCATGAGACAAGCATTCCCCTATGTATCGCTATCTGAAAAGTACCGACTTCCGTAGCAGTACCGTCGCAGCCGAAGATGTCGGTGTGCCCGAGTTGCCAGCCTGGGCACCGGATGTCCTCCTCGGCAAGGCCCTTGACCCGTCCTGCCGTCACATGGGCACCCCGGTAGCGGACATGGGACTGGTCCGTTTCGGTCCGCGTCAAGGAGGGGGTGACGCGGGTCGAGTTGCTGCTCCCACCAGGCTGGTGCCCGATCGCAGCGAGCCTGTTTGCCCAGGTGGAGGACCAGATCGCGGGGCCGACGCGTACCAGTGGGCGCAGCTTGCCAGGATCGGTCAAGGCGGCGGCCGCGCCATCAGGAACCTGCCG
>JASIGS010000135.1 GCA_030052355.1 Streptosporangiaceae bacterium
GCGAGCCGGGTGGCCCGCCCGATGGGTGCCGCCCACCAGCTGACCATCAGGCTGAACCCGCCGGTGACAGCCAGCGCGGCCAGGCCGGTGAGCGCGAGCTTGGTGGCGAGCCAGCGGGTGCGGCTGACGGTCTGCGTCCAGGCCAGCCGGAAGGTCCCGGCCTCGAGCTCGCGGGCGAGCAGCGGAGCACCCCAGAACATTCCGATGATCACGGGCGCGAGGAGGACGCAGCCGATGCCGAGCGCGTAGGCGAGCGGGAAGACACCGGACGAAACCGGCCCGGTGAGGAAGGTGTCGGCTAGCTGGCCGCAACTGCTGCCGTGACAGCGGGGTATCCCGCTGGCGGCGTACAAGCTGGCCAGGTGCGGCCCGGTGGCTGCCAGCAGGATCGCCAGCACGGCCACCGCGGCGATCGCCGCGACGGCCTGGGGGCGGAACTGGCGCCAGGTCAGCCACATCATTTCTGCACCTCCAGGTGGCGACCGGCAGGCGGTTGTGCCGCCTGTTTCATGTAGGCCAGTACCAGGTCTTCCAGGCCGACCTCGGACACGGTCCAGGCCGGGTCGAGTACCGGCTGCTCGGAGCGCACCAGCAGAGTGCTCTGCCGGTCGGTGTGGCTGGCGGAGATCACTTGCTGACCGGCCGGAAGGTCGGCCGGGTCCCGGCGAGGGCCGGTGAGCAAGTAGTGGCTGGCCAGCAGGTCATCGACGGGTCCGGCGACCCGGATCCGCGACTGGACCAAGAGGATCAGGTAGTCGCAGACCCGTTCGAGGTCCGCGACGAGGTGCGAGGACAGCACAACGGACAGTCCCTGCTCGGCGGTGGCCTCCATCAGGTCCTGCAAGAACTCGCGCCGGGCCAGCGGGTCCAGGCTGGCCACCGGCTCGTCCAGCAGCATCAGTTCCGGCCGTTTGGCGACGGCCAGCGTGAGCGCGAGCTGGGCCCGCTGCCCGCCCGACAGCTCTCCCGCCTTCTGGCCGGGATCCAGGCCGAGCCGGTCGATCCTGGCCTTCGCCAGGGCAGCATCCCAGCCCGGGTTGAGGTGCGCGCCGAAGCGCAGGTGATCGGCGACCGACAGCCCGGTGTAGACCGGCGAGTCCTGCGCCAGGAACCCGACTCTGGCGAGCTGCGCCGGGCTGGCAGGCGCCGGGCCGCCGACCACTTCGATCGTGCCGGTCGTTGGCGTGAGCAGTCCGGCGGCGATGCTGAGCAGTGTTGTCTTCCCGGCGCCGTTAGGGCCGACCAGCCCAACGACGTGCCCGGCGGGGACAGCGAGCGTGCAGTCGCTCAGTGCCCACAATCGCCGGTACCGTTTGCCGAGGCCGCGGGTCTGCAGAACGGGCGTCATGCTATGTCCTCCTCAGCGGCGGACCGAAAAGTACTGAGAAACAGGGCCTCGATGGAGTCATCGTCGAGCCCGGCCCGGCGGGCCTTGGCCAGCCATCGCTGCAAGTCGCGACGCAGCGGCGCGTGCGCGGCCAGCGAGCCGTCGCCGAGCGTGCCGGTGACGAACGTTCCGACCCCGGGCCGGGCCGCCACCAGCCCCTCGTACTCGAGCTCCCGGTAGGCCTTGAGGACCGTATTCGGGTTGATCGCCAGCCCGGCGGCCACGTCCTTGACCGTTGGCAGCTGATCACCCTCGCGCAGCAGCCCGAGCCGCAGCGCCTGCCGCACCTGGTGGATGAGTTGCATGTAAGGCGCGACACCAGACCGGCTGTTCAGGTGGAACTCGATCAAGGGGCACCCGATTCATCTAGTTAACTAGCACATTATAGACACACGAAGATGAGTGGAGTCCAGGAGTTATCCCGCCCGCCAGCACGCGGGCCGGCCGGAAGCGCTAGCGTGCGGTCCATGACAGCCACCAACGATCAGGCCGGGCCGGCATCCGAAGCACGGCACGACGAGCCGATGGAGGCTCAGTTCGGGCCGCACCGGTTCTACGCAGGTGAGGGCGGCGGCAGCGAGGAGTTCAGGGGTGCCCGGTTCGACGTGGCTGACCTGCGCGGAGCCCGGTTCACTGACTGCGACCTGACCGGAGTCACGATCAGGGACGGCTGGCTGGTGAACGTGAGCATCTCCGGCTACCTCAGCAATGTGACGGTCAACGGTGTCGACGTGACCGACCTCGTCAGCGACGAGCTGGACCGGCGGCACCCAGAGCGGGTGCAGTTCCGCGAGGCCCGCACGGCCGATGACGTCCGCGCGATGTGGGACACCATCGAGCGGCTGTGGGCGCAGGCAGTCGCGCGAGGCGGGCAGCTGCCCGCGGCCGCGCTGGCCGAGCAGGTCAATGAAGAGTGGTCATTTGAGCAGACGCTGCGTCATCTGGTCTTCATCACCGACGCGTGGGCCAGCCGGACGGTGCTGGACGAGCCGCGGCCGTACCACCCGTTCGGCCTGCCGCAGAGCTGGTATCCCGCCACCGACGCGGCCGCGCTCGGCATTGACCTCACCGCGACGCCCGGCTACGACGAAATCCTCGCGGCCCGCGCCGACCGGATGGCCGTCATGCGGGGCATCCTGGCCGGGCTCACCGACGAGAGCATGGGACGGCTATGCCGGCGCTCGCCTG
>JASIGS010000136.1 GCA_030052355.1 Streptosporangiaceae bacterium
CTGCCGCGGGCGAGCGTCAGGATCATCGGATCCCGCCCCTGGATCTGGCTCAGCTTACGGACGGTGCTGGTGTGATCGGGCAGCGCATAATCGGGGAACGTGGCGCCGGGGACCATGTCGGAACGCACGGGTTGACCGCCTCCTCTGCCGCCGCAGACGCGACCTGGACAGTGCTCATGTCGGGCTTGCCCGTCCGCGTTCGTGCGCACACGTCGTGCACCGCCGAGTGTGAAGGCGTGCTGCGCCGGGGAGGCGCATACCATGCCAGTCTTGCTGTCGGTGAACGTGGGATTGCCCCGCGATGTGGCGTGGCAGGGCAAAACCGTCCACACCGGCATCTGGAAGGGACCTGTGCACGGCCCGGCCATGGTGCGCAGGCTGAACATCGACGGTGACGGGCAAGGGGATCTCGAAGGTCACGGCGGCGAGCAACGGGCCGTGCTGGTCTACCAGATCGAGTCTTACCGGCACTGGGAGCGGCAATTCGGCCGCCACGACTTCGGCTACGGCCAGTTCGGCGAGAACCTCACGGTCGAAGGCATGGCGGACGACGAGGTATGCATCGGAGACAGGTACCGGATAGGCGAGGCGGAGTTCGAGGTCACGCAGCCGCGCGTGACCTGCTACCGGGTCGGCATGCGGCTGGGTGAGCCGGAGCTGCCCGCGCTGCTGGTCAGCCACCACCGGCCCGGCTTCTATATGCGCGTGCTTCGCGAAGGACGCATCCAGGCCAGCGACGAGATCGTCAAGATCGGGATCGGCCCGCACGCGCTGAGCGTGACGGACACCGACGCCCTGCTGTACCTGCCCGGCCGCGACACTGCGAAGCTGCGCCGAGCGGTCCGGATCCCCGCGCTGAGCCCGGGATGGCAGCAATCCTTCCGCGAGCTGATTGACGCGGCTGACCATGGCGGCCCGGCCACGGCGCCGCCGCCCGGCACCGAGCCCGGCGCGCGCCCCGCTCCGGCATGGGCCGGATTCCGCACGCTGCGCGTGACCAAGGTGGTCAAGGAAACGCCGACCGTCTGCTCGATCTACCTGGCGGCCGACGACGGCACCCCGCTAGCGCCAGCGCAGGCCGGGCTGTACATCTCGCTGCGGGTAGGCGGCGCGGGGGAGCCGGCCCCGGTGCGCAGCTACTCGCTGTCGTCCGCCCCAGGCGCCGCCACCTACCGCATTAGCCTGAAGGTCGAGGCGCACGGCGCGGTGAGCCCGTATCTGCACCGCACCCTCCGGGCCGGATCAACCCTGGAGGTGGCCGCGCCCCGCGGCGATTTCATCCTCGATGACGGCTCAGCACCGGTGCTCCTGCTCTCCGCTGGCATCGGTGTGACCCCGGTCCTGTCGATGCTGCACCAGCTCGCGCAAGCACGCAGTGAGCGGGAGGTCTGGTGGATCTACAGCGCACGCCGCCCGCGGGAACATCCGCTCGCCGCCGAGGCCAGCGCATTGCTCAAGTCGCTGCGGCACGCCCGCGAGTACGTGTTCTATAGCCAGGCCACACCAGCTGAGCTGCACCGCAGGCATGCCGTTTCCGGGCACCTCACCAAGGACACACTGGCGGCGCTTGGGCTGCCGGCCAGCGCCCAGGCCTACGTCTGCGGGCCGCCAGCGTACATGGCTGACATGCGCGACGCCCTCAGCGCGGCGGGTATCGGGCAGTCCAGCGTTCACACCGAACAGTTCGGGGCGCTGCCTGCCACGACTCCTGGGGTGATCGGCCAGGCCGCCGCGGCGCCACACCCGCCGCCAGGGCCGCCAGGCACCGGGCCGCTGGTCACCTTCGCCCGCAGCGGGGTTTCCGCGCCTTTCGCCGCCAGCTGGCGCAGCCTTCTCGACCTGGCCGACGCCTGCGACGTGCCCAGCCGGTGGAGCTGCCGGACGGGCGTATGCCACACGTGCGTCACGCCGCTTCTGTCGGGCGCTGTCGCCTACTCCCCGGACCCGCTGGAGGCACCGCCCGAAGGCGAGGTGCTCATCTGCTGCTCACAGCCAGGGTCCGACATCGTCCTGGACATGTAACGACGGTCAGCGACCTGATCCAGGGCACGTTTCTTGCCGCAGGCTCCGGCGGCGCGGCCGCAGGTCGTCCATGGCGGCTGCCATCAAGCCGAGAGCCACTGGGTACACCTTCCGCTGGGTTTCCTGTAGCAGGCAGGAATCCCGACCAACGGAGGTGCCGCATGGCCGACCCCACACCGCCCGCTGAGAGAATTGTCCTGGCTCACTTCATCGTCTCGGACGACGTTGAGCGCTCTCGGCGCTTCTACACCGAAGTACTGGGTGGCAGGTTGGCTTTCTCCGGTCCCGGAGGGCTGACCTATGTCGCGCTGGCCAACAGCTGGATCATCATCAATGTCGGCGGAGGGCCGACCGACGACAAGCCCGCGGTCACCCTGGAGACGCCACGCGACCCCGACCGGGTCAGCAGCTTCCTCAACATTCGTGTCGCGGACATTCACGCCGTGTACGCCGATTGGAGCGCCCGAGGCGCCCAGTTCCTGACGCCACCGAAGCAGCACGAGTTCGAGATCCGCTGCTACATCCGCGATCCCGACGGTCACCTCATCGAGGTGGGGCAGACCACCGACCCGCAGGGCGACTGGGTGCCCGATCACTGGCCACTGAGTACGCCCGGCGGAGAGTCCGGCTGAAAGGCCGGCTGCCTCTAGGCCGGCGGCGTGAAGGGTCGCCGCCGAGCGCCAGCTCACCCGGCGTCGATGCACTCCTTGCACGGGTGCAGCCAGGTCTGCGTCGCGCCGACCCGGATGTCGGCCGGGCGCAGGCCGCAGCGCCAGCAGGTCAGGCTCAATAAGCCCATGGGCACGGGCGTGGGTGTAGCTATGCGCGCCTCGCGGAGCGCCCGCCTGCGCGCTAACCAGCCCGGCACGGGTCGTGCACCAGCCGGGTCGAGGTCGGGGTGCCACTTCCAGCGGGAGCGAGCCCGGTGGCGGGCATCAGCTCTTCTACCTGCGGTGTTATTCCTGACATGCTCCATTGATAGACCCCCCTAAGTGGCGCGCCAGATGCTCGGAGGCGCGCTTGCGGTAAGGACGCAGGAGGGCTGGTGCAGGTTTACCGCTGCCGCCTGAAGCGGCTCATCCACCGGCGTGACCGCCGGCGCGGATCGCCGCCACGGGCCGCAGTAGTGT
>JASIGS010000017.1 GCA_030052355.1 Streptosporangiaceae bacterium
AGTCCCGGAACGTTCTCCAGCAGGACGGCGCGCGGGCGGATTTCCGCCGCCAGGCGCAGCGCCTCGGGGAACAGGTCGCGATCGTCGCGCGCGCCGAGCTGCTTGCCCGCCACCGAGAAGGGAGGGCACGGCACGCCGCCGGCGAGCAGGTCGACCCCGGCGTAGCCGCAGCCGTCCACGCTGGCCAGGTCCGCTTCAGTGATCTTCCACGCGGAGCCCCTGTTGCGGCGGAGCGTCTCGCACGCGTCGGGATCGAGTTCGACGACCGCCTCGTGCGCGAAGCCTGCCTGCTCGAGTCCGAGGGCCTGGCCGCCGCCGCCGGCGCAGATCTCCACGGACGTCAGCCGGGTCGCGTTCACATCAGCGTCGCACCCTTGAGGTCCATGGCGGGCAGTTTACGGCTAGCCTTCTGGAAATGAGCGCATCCAGCGTGCCGGCCGTGTTCGGGGGGCTCGAGCAGGCGGAGTACGACCAACTCAGGCGCGAGCTGACCGGGTATTGCTACCGGATGCTCGGGTCGCCGTTCGACGCCGAGGATGCCGTGCAGGAGACGATGATTCGCGGCTGGCGGGAGATCGAAGGCTTCGAGGGCCGCTCGTCGTTGCGGACCTGGCTGTTCCGCATCGCCACCAATGTCTGCATCGACATGCTCAGGAGCCGACGGCGCCGGTGCGTTCCGATGGACCTCCAGCCGTCATCGCCGGGGGACGGATCTGCGTTCAAGCCGGCGCTGGACTCAGATCACTGGGTGCTGCCCGTGCCGGACGCCTGGCTGGACCCCGCGGAGCTGGCGGTGGCGCGCGAGTCGGTGCGGCTCGCCTTCGTGGCCGCCTTGCAACGGCTGACGTCACGGCAGCGCGCGGTGCTGATCCTGCGGGACGTGCTTCAGTTCTCCGCCGCCGAGACCGCTGAGTTTCTGGGCAGCTCGGTCGCCTCGGCGAACAGCGCGCTGCAGCGGGCCCGTAGCGCCGTTCGCGTCATCGACAGCGACGTGCCTGATCCTGTCCCCGCGCCCCCGGCGCTGCTGGACGAGTACGTCTCGGCCTTCGAGGCCTACGACATGACCCGGCTCACCGCGCTGCTGCGCAGCGACGTGGTGCAGTCCATGCCGCCGTACGCCATGTGGCTGCGCGGGCCCGAGGAGATCTCCCGGTGGCTGCTCGGGCCCGGTGCCAAGTGCAGGGGCTCGCGCACCTTCCGGACGGCTGCGAACGGCTACGGGGGGTTCGCCCAGTACCGGTCCGACGGCAACGGGGGGTACACGCCGTGGGGCATCCACGTCATCCAGTCCGACGGTGAGCGCGTTTCGGCCATGCATGTCTTCGTGATTCCCGAGTTGTTCGCGGTCTTCGGCTTCCCGCCGTCGCTGTAGGCGGCGAGTTCGTTAACCCCCCGCCATCGCGCCGACGATCATGTAAGGCTCCGTGCCGGCCACGACGGCGTCCGGCAGCGGCGCGTCCGCCTTCTCGTGGGAGAGGTCCTGCTCGCAGGCGAAGAACCTGATGAAGGCGCGGCGCTTGTGCGTGCCGTGATCGCGGATTGTGCCGCGGAGCATGGGATACCGCGCCTCCAGCGCGTCGAGCACCGACTGCTGGGTGACCTCGCCAGTGATGTCGAGCTTGACCTCGCCGTCGACGTGGGCCAGTACCTTCAGGTGCGTCGGCAGCACGACCCGGATCACGGCAGCGTCTGCACCTCCACCGACAGCACGGCAGGAAGACCGGCCGCGAGCGCCGTCCAGCTGTCGCCGCTGTCGGACGAGGCGTAGACCTGCCCGCCGGTCGTGCCGAAATAGATGCCGCAGTCCTCGAGCGAGTCCACCGCCATGGCGTCACGCAGGACGTTGACGTAGCAGTGCTCCTGCGGCAGTCCCTTCGTGAGCGGCTCCCAGTCGTCCCCGCCGGTCCGGCTGCGGTAGACCCGCAGCTGGCCGTCTGGCGGGTAGTGCAGAGCGTCGCTGGTGATCGGCACCACGTACACGGTGTCCGGCTCGTGCGCGTGCACGTCGATCGGGAAGCCGAAGTCGGTCGGCAGGTTCCCGCTGATCTCGTGCCAGGAGTCCCCCGCGTCGTCGGAGCGCAAGACGTCCCAGTGCTTCTGCATGAACAGCACGTCGGGCCGGGACGGGTGCATCGCGATCCGGTGCACGCAGTGCCCCACCTCGGCGTCGGGATCCGGGATGCCCTCCGACTCCAGGCCGTGATTGATCGGCTGCCACGTCTGGCCGCTGTCGTCGGACCGCCACGCGCCGGCCGCCGAGATCGCCGCGTACATGCGGTTCGGCCGGGACCGGTCAAGCAGGATCGTGTGCAGGCACATGCCGCCCCCACCCGGCTGCCAGGACGCGCCGGAGCCATGACCGCGCAGCCCGGACATCTCCTGCCAGGACCTGCCGCCATCGGCGCTGCGGAACAGCGCGGCGTCCTCGACGCCCGCGTAGACGACGTCGGGGTCGTGCAGCGACGGCTCCAGGTGCCAGACGCGCTCGAACTCCCAGGGGTGCGGCGTGCCGTCGTACCACTGGTGAGTACCGGGCGTCCCGTCGTAGCTGAACTCGTTGCCGACCGGTTCCCAGGTCTTGCCGCCGTCGTCAGAGCGCTGGATCACCTGACCGGACCAGCCGCTGACCTGTGACGCGTAGATCCGGTTGGGGTCGGCAGGCGAGCCCTTGACGTGGTAGATGTCCCAGCCGCCGAAGAAGGGTCCGCTGATGTCCCAGTTATCCCGTTTGCCATCCGCACTGAGCACGAACGCGCCCTTGTGCGTGCCGACGAGCACTCGTACGCCGCTCACCTGAGCTCCTCTCGTGGTCTGTCACCCAGCATGCCCCTAGTGACGGTGTGCGGGCCGGGAAATAATCGCGGCGAGGCTGGCGGGGGAGGGTGCACAGGGGATGGGGGATTTGCCCCAAAGGCTCGTGACCAGGTATTCTTCCCTCTGTTAGTTCGGCACCTCGTTCGGTGAGGCGTCGACACGAACACAGGCCACTGATCCGACGACGTCGAGAGACGCCCAGGGTCAGGACAGGTCTCCCCGGCTTAAGGGGTGACCCGAAGTGGCTGCGTAGGTAGAACTGCGCTACGTCGTGTCGTGCCAAAGCTCTGACGAGAGGGGTGCGTGCGTCGTCTTTGCGGCGCGAGTCTCCCCGCGTGCTATAGGAGCGGCACCCGCGCGTGCCACGGCCGAGGGAGGCGAGACATGGATAGCAGTAGTGAGGGCCATGAACGGCCCCGCATCCAGGTGTACTCGTTTTCTTCCGGCACGCGGTAAGCGCTAGCTCAGGCAACTTTCTCAAGCGCCGGCCCGCCTTCGGGCGGCCGCTGGCGGTCGCGTGCCTCCCGATCTGGAACCCGATCCGACAGGGCAAGGGAGGGCTGGCCATGACGTATGCGATCGACAACTCCGGTGCGATGATCGACCGCGAGCAGCACCGGAGCGCGGTGCTCGACTCCGAGCACGTCGGCGACATCCGCGGCGCGCTCGGCACGATCCGGCTTGACGACGCCGCCGCACGGCGTGGCCGTTCCGCGCACCTCAAGACCTTGCTCGCCATCGTCGGCCCCGGCCTGATCGTCATGGTCGGCGACAACGACGCCGGTGCGTTCGCCACCTACGGCCAGGCGGGCCAGAACTACGGGACGCACCTGCTGTGGACCCTGCTGCTGCTGGTCCCCGTGCTGTACGTGAACCAGGAGATGGTGCTGCGGCTTGGCGCCGTGACAGGCGTCGGGCACGCCCGCCTCATCCTGGAGCGGTTCGGCAAGTTCTGGGGCGCGTTCAGTGTCATCGACTTGTTCCTGCTGAACGCGCTGACGATCGTGACCGAGTTCATCGGGATCACGCTGGCGGCCGGCTACCTGGGGCTGCCGAAGGTCTTGTCGGTGCTGCTGGCCGCCGTGGTCATCGTGGGCTCAGCGTTCACTGGTAGCTTCCGGCGGTTCGAGCGGATGGCGATGCTGTTCTGCGCGGGCTCGCTGCTGCTGATCCCGCTGTACTTCCTGGCCCACCCGCGGGTCTCGCAACTGGCCCACGACTTCGTGATCCCGCAGCTTCCCGGCGGTTCCGGGCAGCTCGCGACCGTGATGCTGCTGGTCATCGGCATCGTCGGCACGACCGTCGCGCCGTGGCAGCTGTTCTTCCAGCAGAGCTACGTCATCGACAAGCGGATCACGCCGCGGTTCATGCGGTACGAGAAGGCCGACCTGTGGATCGGCATCGTCATCGTCGTGATCGGCGGGGCCGCGATCATGGGCGCGACGACCGCCGCCTTCGCAGGTACGCACGGTTTCGGTGAGTTCTCCAATGCTGCCGGGCTGGCCTACGGGCTGCAGGCCTACGCGGGGAAGGCCGCCGGGGTGATCTTCGCCATCGCGCTGCTCGACGCGTCGATCATCGGCGCGTTCGCGGTGTCGCTGTCCACGGCCTACGCGATCGGCGACGTGTTCGGCCTCAAGCACTCGCTGCACCGCGGCGTCAAGGGTGCCAAGGGCTTCTACGCGGTGTACGCCGGGCTGATCGCCGCGGCCGCCGCGATCGTGCTGATCCCCGGTTCGCCGCTCGGGCTGCTGACCGAGGGCGTGCAAACACTGGCCGGCGTGCTGCTGCCGTCCGCGACGGTGTTCCTGCTGCTGCTGTGCAACGACCGCGAGGTACTCGGTCCGTGGGTCAACGGCCGCAAGACCAACCTGTTCACCGGGTCTGTGGTGGCCGTGCTGATCTCGCTGTCGGTCATCCTGACGGCGTCCGTGCTGTTCCCCCGCATCAGCTCACGGGGGATAGTCGAGATCATGATCGGCTGTGCGGGCGGGATGGTCCTGGCCGGTGCCTACCTGGCCGGCCGTCGGCTGGTGCGGGCAACCGCCTCGGAAGCGGGCCCTGTTTCTGCTGGCGCCGTTCCTGCCGTCGCTGTCGCCGCCGCGGCCGCGGGTGCCACCGGAACCGGCGGCGGCCGCGAGGGTGTCGTTCCCGGCGTGCGGGCCGCCTCCGACCAGGCCGCGCGAACGGCCGACCGGGCCGCTCGCGACAGCTGGCGGATGCCGCCGCTGGCGCTGCTCAAGCGCCCGGTCATGTCGACCGGCCGGAAGATCGGCATGAGCGCGATGCGGCTCTACCTTGCCGTGGCGATGGTGCTGGTCATCCTCAAGATCGTCGAGCTGGCCGTAGGCCACTAGCGGTTCATCGCCAGCCCGGGCCCTCCGCGCCGCGACACCCTGCCGGCCTGTCGCGGCCACGGCTTTGACCGGTGCGGTCTATGGCCGTTTGACCTGGTGGATTTGCCGACATTGCAGTTAAATGTAGGCAGTCGCCGTTGCCCGCGCCGTCCGGCTGTGGTGCATTGGCGTCCGCACAGCGGGAGCAGCCGTGTGAGACGTCGTCAATCGGTCGTCGGCGCTCTGATTACCCTGCTGAGCGCGATCGCATTGGCTGGCGGCGGTGCCATAACGGCATCGGCCGCAACCGCCGCCGTTACCTGCCCGACCGTCGACCAGACGACCGGCGCGGTAACTCCCGCACCGTCGCCTGGCGTCGACTGGAGCGGC
>JASIGS010000137.1 GCA_030052355.1 Streptosporangiaceae bacterium
TCGATCAGCCGGTAACCGCCGCCGCGGCCGCGCTCGGAGTACAGCGGGACGCCCGCCTCGCCGAGGGCCTCGGCGTCGCGCTGGACCGTCCGGACGCAGACTCCCAGCTCGGTCGCCAGCTCGGCCGCTGTCATGCGGCCACGCGCCTGCAACAGCAGCAGCATTGCCACGAGCCGGCTCGCGCGCATGCGGCGACAATACCCGACACATCCTGACGGGTTAGTGTCCTAGCCTCGTACCCGCTGCCGGGCCGGACCGGCGGCCAGGAGCCGGTCACGCGGAAAGGAGAAGCCCCGATGAAGCGAATGGCGGGCAAGGTAGCGCTGGTGACCGGCGCCAGCCGCGGCTGCGGCAGGGGGATAGCAGCTGTCCTCGGCGAAGAAGGCGCGACCGTCTACCTGACCGGCCGCAGCGTCCGCGGCGAGCCGACGACCCTCGGCCGGCCTGGCACCATCGACGACACAGCGGAACTCGTCACGGCGCGCGGCGGGACGGGCATTCCGGTTCGCTGTGATCACGCCAAGGACGAACAGGTCCAGGCCGTGTTCGAGCGGATCAAAGCGGAGCACGGGAGGCTCGACCTGCTCGTCAACAACGCGTGGAGCGGCTACGAGATATCACCAGACTCCTCGCTGCCGTTCTGGCAGATCCAGTGGCGGCACTGGGACCTGATGTTCACCGGCGGCCTGCGAGCCACCGCGTTCGCGTCCCGGCTGGCCGCGCCGCTGATGACCGGGGCCAGGAGCGGGCTGATCGTCAACATCACCTGGGTGCTCGACCGGCCGCACGGGCACGCGTTCTATGAGGTGGTCAAGAACGGCACGAACAAGCTGACCGAGCAGTTCGCTGACGACCTGCGCGCACACATGGTCGCCTGCGTGGCGGTCTCGCCCGGCTGGATGCGGCTGGAGCGGATGAACCTGTCCGACGACGAGAAGGCGATGACCGAGTCCGCCGAGTTCCCCGGCCGTGCGGTGGTCGCGCTCGCGGCAGACGAGGACGTGCTGAGTAAGTCGGGGCGGGTGTTCACCACTCCGGAACTGGCACGCGAGTACGGCTTCACCGACGTGGACGGGTCACAGCAGTCGGTCTTCTGGACCAGGCACTGGGCCGGTGAGTGGGGCTGACAAGGCTAGCTGATGTCCCCGGAAGGGGTTCGGCGACATCAGCTAGCCGTCCTTCGCCAGCCTAGGCCGGTCAGGCTCGTTGAAGACAGTGTGAACCGCCAGGCGGGAGGGCCGGAATGGACTTAGGTACACACTTGCCGGCCGGATCCGGCGAACTAGACCCGCCGCGGAGCCACCGGGTAGTGTTCCCCGGTGCAGAACGCGGCGGACCTGAACAAGAGACGGTGGGACGCGCTCGCGGCGCGGCACGGGCAGGGCCAGGACACCTACTACGACGTCGAAGGCTTCCTGGCGGGCGGTTCCACCCTGAACGACCGGGTGGTCGCCGAGGTCCTCGCCGCGGTGGGCGACGTTGACGGCCTGGACGTGCTGCACCTGCAGTGTCACTTCGGCCTCGACACCCTGTCCTGGGCCAGGCGTGGCGCCCGGGTGACGGGCGTGGACTTCTCCGCGGTCGCCGTGGCCAGGGCCCGGCAGCTCGCCGCGCAGGCCGGGCTCGCGGCGGACTTCGTCGAGTCAGACGTGCTCGGGCTGCCGGGGAGCCTGGCCGAACGGTTCGATGTGGTGTTCGCCTCCTACGGCGTGCTGTGCTGGATCAGCTCCGCGCAGGCGTGGATGCGGTCCGCCGCGAGCTGCCTGCGGCCCGGCGGTGCGCTGGTCCTGATCGAGATCCACCCGCTGGTCGGCATGGTCGAAAGTACGCAGCCGCTGGTCCCCGACTTTCCGTACGCGGGCGAGCAGCCGCACACGTTCACGTCCGAGTCCTCCTACGCGGTGGGCGGGCTGGACGCGTCGGCTTCGCAGAGCGTGCAGTGGCCGCACGGCCTCGGCGAGGTGGTGACCGCCGCCGCGACAGCCGGCCTGCGGGTGGAGTCGCTGACCGAGTGGTTCGATGAGGACCAGGACCCGAAGCTGGTCGCCGGCGACGACGGCAGGGTGCGGTTCCCGTTCGGCAGCGAGTACCTGCCGACGTCCTACGGCCTCCGCGCCCGGCGGCCGTGACGGCGGCGCGCAGTAGCGCGGACGCGCACGTTCCCCGAAAAGAGGAGTGACGCCGGACATGACCGAGCGCATCGGCCGGCAGCCGCAGTACGACGTGTTCGCCGACCAGTTTCTCGAGCACGCGCGGGACGGATTCTTCAACGCGTACTACGACCGGCCTGCATGCCTGGCGCTGCTCGGCGACGTCACCGGCAAGCGGGTGCTGGACGGGGCCTGCGGTCCCGGGTTGTACGCGGCGGAGCTGGTGGCGCGCGGGGCGCAGGTCGTTGGGTTCGACCAGAGCCCGCGCATGGTCGAGATCAGCCGCGAACGGGTCCCCGACGGCGACTTCCGTGTGCACGACCTGGCCGACCCGATCGGCTGGCTGCCGGACGCGTCGTTCGACCTGGTCCTGCTCGCGCTGGCGTTCGAGCACGTGGACGACGGGGTCGCCGCGCTGCGCGAGCTGCGGCGGGTGCTGCGGCCCGATGGAGTGCTGGTGATGTCCAGGACGCACCCGACCGGCGACTGGCTCCGTCACGGCGGTAGTTACTTCGACGCCAGGGTAATAGAGGAGACGTGGCGAAGGGGCTGGCAGGTCCGGCACTGGCTGGCGCCGCTCGAGCGCACGTGCGAGGAGATCGCGGCGGCCGGCTTCCTGATCGAGCGGCTCACCGAGCCGCGGCCGCTGCCTGAAGCGGCCGCCATCGACCCGGACAGGTATGAGCTGTTTGTCCGCGAGCCGCAGGGCTTCATGGCGTTCCGTCTCCGGCCTTGGGGGGGTCTGTGTACGACGACGGGAACGGATCGGTAGACGAAGTCTCTTTTGGAAGGGAACGTGCCCGTTCGCGTCGGCGGCCGTTCCCCGCCGGCGGCCCGACGAGCTTGATCACGGTCCTGGCGGTCGTCGGCCTGACGGCCGCCATCGTCGTCATGGAGGTCAGGCGTTCCGGCGGTAACCCATCGCCGCCAGCGCCGGTCGAGGTGGCCGGGTCCGAGCTCGTCGGCTTCCGGCTCCGTGGCGCCGACGACGCCCAGCTCGGCGTGCTGTACCTGAGCCAGCAGGGCGGTCAGTCGCACGTGTCGATCTCGCTCGAGGCCGAGGGCCTGAAGCGCGGCGTCGGCTACCTGGTCACCGCGGGGGAGTGCCTCGGTGGCACGCCCCGGGCGCTCGTGCGGGCGACGGGAAAGCCTGACTCCATCGACTTCCTGCTGCTGAACCTGAACAACATGCCGGGGTCGCAGCGCACGGTCGTCTGGGTGCGGGTCGCCAACGGCTACGGTAGCCAGCTCGGCGGGGTCCGCAGCCCGTTCACAACGTCAGGCACTGGTGTCCAGGTCAGGCCCGGCAAGCGCGTCTGTCCTTTACTGCTCAGCTGGTAGCCCCCGACACGAAAGCCGTCGCCACACTCTTGGGCACGCACATCCGCCAGGCGTCGAGCACGAGTTCTTCCATCTCCGCATGGTCTATCGCGCTGAGCCGCACGTGCGCCCAGTTGTAACGAAGGTCCGACTTCCCGGGCATCAGGAACTTGTCAGGCTCGGATGCGACGAGCGCCTCGCGCTCTTCCTTCGGGAAGCCGAATCCCATGATTGTCTCGTCCCCGGAGAACGCCAGGAACACGATGCGGCCGACCCGGAACTTCACCCGGTCATGGACGACCGCCTCGTAGGCGCGCGGGAGCTGACTGGCGAACGACCGCACCTCATCGATGGTGACCACGGGGACAGTCTGCGCGCCGCCACTGACAGTCCGCGCCGCCAGCGTCGGCTTGCCGCCGGGCCTCGCCCGTGGCTGCGCCGGTGGCAGCGCAATAGGCTGCGGAAATGAGCACCACGCTGCCGCTGTTCCCGCTCGGCACCGTGCTCTTCCCTGGCCTGGTGCTTCCGCTGCACATCTTCGAGGACCGGTACCGGCAGCTGGTGGCTGACCTGCTCGCCGGGCCGGTGCCGCGCCAGTTCGGCGTGATCGCGATCAAGCGGGGCCGGGAGACCGGGATCGACGGTGTTTCTTCCTTGTACGAGACCGGATGCACGGCCACGATGCGCCGGGTCGAGCGGCTTCCGGACGGCGGGTACGACCTGGTCACCGTCGGCGCGCAGCGATTCAGGCTGATCCGGCTCGCGGACGGCGCTCCGTACTTGCGCGGCGAGGTGGAGCTGCTGCCGGACGAGCCGCGACCAGGCGAGCCGGGCTACGCGTCCGTCTCGGCTGATGCCGTGGCGGCTGATGCCGCGGCGGCTGCCGTCGGGGCGGTGCAGCGCGCGTTCCGCGCCTATCTCGACCTGATGGCGGAACGCGGTGGAGCGAGGGTCAGCGTGCCGGACCTGCCGGCCGAGCCAGCGCTGCTGTCATACCTGGTAGCGGCGGCGGTCGTCGTCGACCTGCCGGTCAAGCAGGGCCTGCTGGACCAGCCGGATGCGCTCCGCCGCCTGACGGCGGAACGGGCTCTGCTGGACACGGAGATCCGGATGCTGCACTCGCTCACCGCGACACCCGCGCCTGATCTGCGCAACACGCCGTACAGCCAGAACTAGACAGGACCGATCCCGGATTGCCGGTTCGGCCATTGCGGCGCGTCCAATCTTCGTCGCAATACATAATTGTCATGATGATTCTTACTATCAGCGCCTAGTCGTCGCGACCGCGTGGCGCTGCTGGCTACGGGAGATGAATCATGACGACACTGCATGGCGCGTGGCCTCGCGACCTCGAGGTCCCGCGCGGAGACGAGATCCCCAGCGGCCAGTTCGGCCGGATGTTCCCCATGCTGCCGGCCCGCCGTCCGACCGGGCTTCGGTTAGCAGAGGAGTACGGGCTCCCCGGCGGCAAGCTCGACGGCGGGCAGACAACCGCAGCGGACGACAACCCGTCGATACCCGCTGGCTTCACCTACTTCGGCCAGTTCATCGACCACAACATCACGTTTGACCCGCTGTCCGTCCTCGGCCAGCGCGCAAGGCTGCGCAGCCTGGTGGACTTCAGGCCGCCGCTGCTCGACCTCGCCAACCTGTACGGCTCCGGTCCGACCGTGCAGCCCTACCTGTACGACCCGGACTCGGACGCGACCAAGCTTGCCATGGCTGCCGATGGCGCCGACCTGGCGAGGACAGCCGAGGGAACCGCGCTCATCGGCGATCCTCGCAATGACGAGAACATGCTGCTGTCACAGCTGCACCTCGCCATGATCAAGTTCCACAACGCGATCGTCGACGGGCTGCGCAGCGGCAAGTACACCGATGCCCTGGGAAACGTACTGCCTCCGAAGCCGCCGGATGAGCCACCGACCGAGCAGACTGGCGTGCCGCTCAGCATCCTGCTCGACGTCGACAACTACTTCGACCTGGTTCTGGCTAGTGCGCAGCAGCTAGCGATCTGGCATTACCAGTGGATCATCGTCCACGAGTTCCTGCCGCTAGTCGGTGACCCGGCCGTCGTGGCCGAGGTGGAGCGCGACGGGCCGCGGTTCTTCCGGCCGGGCGGCCATCCGTTCATGCCGGTCGAGTTCTCGGTCGCCGGCTTCCGCGCGGTCGGGCACCCGTCGGTGCGGTCGAGTTACCAGGTCAACGCGAACTTCTCCGGCAAGATATTTCCTACCGATCCCGATGCGCCGACAACACCGCGCACTGACCTGCGGGGCGGGCCGGTGAGCGCGGCCGACGCGGTGGACTTCTCCTTCTTCTTCCCGACCGACCCGGCCAGGCAGCCGCAGCACGCGAAGAAGTTCAACGCGACGCTGAACACTCAGCTTCTGGACCTGCCCATCAGTGCCGTGCCGGGCGCCAAGTCGGGTGCGCTGGCCCGGCCGGTTGCCTCGCTCGCTGTGCGTAACCTGCTGCGCAGCGAGGCGCTCGGGCTCCCGTCCGGTCAGGACGTCGCCCGCAAGGTGGGCGAGGTGCCGCTGACCGACCAGAAACTGGACTCCACCGGTCCGATTTACCTCTGGTATTACCTGCTCAAGGAAGCGGAGGTCCTCGGCAACGAGACCCAGCTCGGTCCGGTCGGTACCCGGATCGTGGCCGAGACGCTGATCGGCCTGCTCGACGCCGACCCGGCTTCGTACCGGACGGTCTACCCGCAGTGGCGGCCGACTCTGGGCGGTCCGGATGGCCGCTTCGGAATCGTCGACCTGCTGCGGGTGGCCGGCCTGGCGCCAGCCTGACCGCGATCTAGTTCGGCGCCGGGAGCACCACGGCTGCCTCGGTGGTGAGCAGCTGGAAGGTGAAGCTCTCCTGCAGGTAGAGCAGGACCTCGTCATCGGTGTGCGACTGGTAACCGATGGACAGGTCCTGGCCGAGGTGCAGGCCGAAGTCACCGCCCCTGGTGGTGAGCACGAACGCGCCGGTGATCGCGGGCGCCCACACCAGGTCGCCGTCGATGAGCTCGCGGATGTGCTCGATGACGGGGTAGCCGTGGTCGCTGGTCTCGCTGACCGCCGTGTACGCGTCCGCTGACAGCACCACGGCGTAGGGGCCGTCCACGCCGACCGCGCGCAGCTCGCCGATGGCGGTCGCGACCGCGTTCGGGTAAGCCGTGACCTCGCCGGGCAGCGCCAGCGCAGGGTTGCTGGCGCCGGTGGCGATGCCGCCGATTCCCGCCGCGGGATAGCCGCGGAAGATTGCCCGGTCCTCGGCCTGCGCGATCAGGCGGGCCGCTTCCTTGGCTGGCTGCCAGTCCGAGTCCTGTGCCCCGCGCAGCACGTCGTCGACCTGCTCGCGGCTGAGCGTGAACGGGACGCGCAGCTCGACCAGCGGAAGCACGTCGCGCTGCCTGGCGCGCACGCCTTCGGCGGGCGCCTCGATCGCGCGCTGGTGCCCGGTGCCGACGGCCGACAGCGCGACGCCGTCCGGCCCGTGCACGTCGACGACCCGTCGGCCTGCCAGGTAACGCTTCAGAGTCCTGGACGTCTCCTGCTCTATGGCGGCCCACGCCTCGTCGGAGATCGGGGCCAGCTCGCGGTGCAGGTTGTTCGTCGTCATGCGTCTCCTCGGAGGCTACCGATGTTGAGTGAACCGTCGGCGTTCGCGCCGGCGGGCGTGCTGTCACCGGCTCCCTGAGTGGCTTCGCCGTCGGTGTCTGCGGCGGCCCCGGCGTCGCTGTCCGCTGCCGCGCCGAGGTTATCGAGCAGCGTCTGCGGCGGCACGAAGAACAGCGATCCGGTGACCGCGGTGCTGAAGTCCAGGATCCGGTCGTAGTTACCCGGCGGATTTCCGACGAACATGTTCTCCAGCATCTGCTCGGTGGTGGCGGGCGAGCGCGCGTAGCCGATGAAGTAGGTGCCGTATTCGCCGGTGCCGACCTGGCCGAACGGCATGTTGTCGCGGAGGATCTTCACCTCTTCGCCGTCCACCTCGATCGTGTTGAGCGCGTTGTGCGCTGAGGTCGGCTTCACCGAGTCGTCGAGCTCGATGTCGGACAGCTTCGTCCGTCCGATGATCTTTTCCTGTTCCTCGACGGGCACGGCGTTCCAGCCCGGCAGGTCGTGCAAGTACTTCTGCACGATGACGTAGCTGCCGCCCGCGTAGGCCGGCTCCTCGTCGCCGATCAGCGCTGCGCGTGCCGCCGCGGGCCCGGTCGGGTTCTCCGTCCCGTCCACGAAGCCAAGCAGGTCGCGCTCGTCGAAGTAGCTGAACCCGTGCACCTCGTCCACGATCGCGCCCGCTCCGGCGAGCCGGCTCGTTATCTGCGCGGCCAGCTCGAAGCACAGGTCCATGCGCCTCGCCCGGATGTGGAAGAGCAGGTCGCCCGGCGTGCTCACGGCGTGGCGGCCGCTCGCCCTGATCTCACGGAACGGGTGCAGCCCGGCCGGCCGCGGCAGCCCGGTCAGCCTGTCCCAGGCGCTCGGGCCGATTCCGGTCACGCAGGTCAAGGTCCCGGTGAGGTCGCGGAATCCGACGGCGCGGACGAGGGCCGAGATGTCCGCGCAGAGGGACCCGGCGGTCACGGCGCTGCCGGAATCGGCGTTGATGACGGCGACCAGGAAGATCGCGGCCTTGGTCAGCGGCGAGATGACGGCCTGCGGCTCGGAGCTGCTGGCTGAGGTCACGGGCATATCATTCCCCAACCGCGGCGGCAGTCAGTAACTGGCATGGCCTCATTTCACACTGGCCAGGCACGCCACGGCGAGCGCTTCACGCATTGCCATCTGCAGCCGCGAGCCGTCCGGCTGCTCGCTGGCACGCGGCGCCCGCTTCCACGGCAAGCTTTCGCGCCAGCTCGCCGGCCGGTATCGCTGCGCCCAGCTGGTGGCTCTGGCCGGCCCACAGGTTGACAAGCCCGGGATCTTCCCCGGCACGGCCCGCCGCGCGCAACGGCGCGGTCAGGTAGTGAACCTCCGGGTAGGCGGCGGGCGCCGCGGCGGTATGGCGGTCAAGAAACCGATTGCGGATGCCGCGCGCGAGACGTCCGGTGAAGGCCCGGGTCAGCGCGGTCTGGTCGGTGCCCGCGAGCGCTCGCCGGTCGACCTCCGACGTGCCGGCTTCCGGGCAGCGCATGAACGCGGTGCCGATCTGGGCGGCCGCGGCGCCTGCGGCCAGTACCGCCGCGACGGCCGCGCCGGTGCTGATGCCGCCGGCCGCCACGACCGGCACGTCGCAGACGGCCCGCAGGAGTTGCAGCAGCGACAGCAGGCCGAGGCCGTCACCGACATCGGCTGGGTCATCGCGGAAGCTGCCCCGGTGGCCGCCGGCTTCCATCCCCTGGGCGATCAGCGCATCCGCGCCCTGGCCGGCCGCGTACTCCGCCTCGGCGGGCGTCGTGACCGTGACCCACACCTCGCTGCCCGCCGCTTGCAAGCCCCTGATCACGGCCTGGTCCGGGCAGCCGAACGTGAACGACACAACCGCCGGCGGCGTCGTCGTGAGCAAGTCGATCTTGGCCGCCCAGTCGTCGTCGGCGAACCGGGGCTCGCCTAGGCCGACGCCCGCGTCACGAGCCTCGTCAGCGAGGGTGGCCGCGTACGCCTCGGCGGTACCCGGCTCGGCGGCTGCCCCGGGCACGAACACATTGACTCCGAGTGGCGCGGCGGTCAGCGCCCGAGTCTCGGCAAGCCGCCCGGCCAGGGCGGCCGCGGTGAGGTACCCGGAGGCGACGAAGCCGAACCCGCCGGCGTTGCTGACCGCGGCCGTCAGTCTCGGTGTGGAAGCGCCGCCCGCCAGGGGCGCGAGCACGATCGGAATGGTCAGCTGGTCAAGGATCACGCGAGTCTCCCCTGTCCGATTGCGGCGGCTTCGCAAGCGATACCCGGATCTCTACCCCTGATCATCGTGGCGCCCATGCGCGACAGATCGCCAGGACACGCGTCGGAGCGGGCCAAAGCGGCGCGGAGCTAGGCTCTTAGATGCCGCGTGGTGTGCAGGATCGGGTCGCTGCCCGGCATCGGACCGGACCGGAGGGAAACGACGTGACGAGTACGACACAGCACAGCGGCGCAAGTCCGGTCGACTTCGCGGCGTTCGGCGACTACGGCGACTTCCGGCCGAAGCGCCCGGCCCAGCAGCCCGCCGCGGCCAAGACGGGCGAGTTCGTGCGCGCCGCGTACCCGTTCCAGGGCCGGATCACCGCCGACGGTTCCAGCGGTTACAAGGCGGAGCCCGGCCGCTACCACCTCTACATTTCCTGGGCCTGCCCGTGGGCGAACCGGACCGCCATCGTGCGCGAGCTCCTCGGGCTGCAGGACGTGATCTCGCTGTCCGCGGTCGACCCGGTCAGGGACGGCCGGGGCTGGGCGTTCCGCGAGGGTGACGGCTACGGCCTCGACCCGGTGAACGGGTTCGCCCTGCTGCGCGAGGCCTACGAGGCGACAGAGCCTGGCTACGACGGGCATATCTCGGTGCCCGTGCTGTGGGACAAGCAGGAACACAAGATCGTCAGCAACAACTTCCCCGACATCACCATCGACCTGGACACGCAGTTCGGCCGGTGGGCCGACCCGTCCTACGACCTGTACCCGGAGCGCCTGCGGCCGCAGATCGACGAGATCAACGACCTCGTCTACGCGAACGTGAACAACGGCGTCTACCGGTCCGGGTTCGCCACGACCCAGGAGGCCTACCACGACGCGGTGACGCGGCTGTTCGCCACGCTCGACTTGCTCGAGCAGCGGCTCGGCGGGCAGCGGTACCTGATGGGAGACCAGGTCACCGAAGCCGACATCCGGCTGTACGTGACACTCGCCAGGTTCGACGCCGTGTACTACTCGCACTTCAAGTGCAACCTGCGCCGGATCACCGATTACCCGAACCTGTGGGGTTACGCCCGGGATCTGTACGCGATACCGGCCTTCGGTGGCAACACCCTGTTCGGCCAGATCAAGCGGCACTACTACATGACGCACCCGCAGCTCAATCCTTCCCGGATCGTGCCGGACGGGCCGCTGATCGACTGGACCGCGCCGTCCGGCCGCGAGGTAGCGTGAGGCTCATGGAGCCGTACGCGGACGCCTCCCGGCTGGTCGAGCGCGCGGCGGCCGCCTATGTGCGCGGGGTCCCAGCGGAGCCCGCTGACGACGGCTTCTTCGGCCCTGGCAGCGTCGCCTGGCGGGTCAGCGCCGATCTCGGCTCGCCGGTCGCGGGCTTGCGCGCGCTGCTCATCCAGGCCCTGCATCCGCTAGCCATGGCCGGCGTCGACCAGCACAGCGAGTGGCGCGATGACCCGGTCGGCAGGCTCGCGGCCACATCGGGTTACCTGGCAACGGTCACTTTCGGGGAACGTGCCGCTGCGGAGCGGGTCGCCGCGCACGTGCGTCGGATCCACGAGCGGGTCACCGGCCTGGATACCGTGACGGGCCGGAAGTACGCGGCAACCGACCCGGCGCTGCTGCTGTGGGTGCACGCCGCGCTGGTGGATTCGGGGATCGCGGCCTGCGAGCTCTTCGGCACGCCGCTGGCGCGGGCGGACGCCGACCGGTACGTGGCGGAGATGGTCGTGGCGGGCGAACTCGTCGGCATTCCGCGGGACACGGTGCCGTCAAGCACGGCAGAGCTCGCCTCCTACTTCACCGCGATGGAGCCGGAGCTGATGTGCACCCCGGCCGCCGCGCAGTCCATGGCCTACCTGCTGGACCCGCCGGGGCTGGACGAAGACATCGCCGAAATCTGGCAGGACATCAAGGATGGCGCTGTCTGCTCGCTGCCCGACTGGGCCATCAAGCTGTACGGGTACGAAGCGCCAGCGCTGACTGAGGTCAGGAGGACCGAGATCCGGCAGGCGCTCGGCGTGATGGACGTTGTGTTTCTCGGCGAACCCGGCGTGCTGGAAGCACGGGAGCGCCTCACGCTGCGGGCACGAGCCGCCCTACGCGCATGAGGAAAGGCGGGTTCCGCCCGGTCCGGGCACTGCCGTGGCTGGCCGCTGCTGCGGGCACCGCGGTGGTCGGCACGGCGGTCGCGGTCGCCGCCTCCCGCTGGCGGCGGGCCCGCAGCGGTGACCGGCAGCTCGCGGCTGGTCAGCTCAGGCAGCTGCGGATCGAGCGCGGTCTGGCGACGGCCCAGCTTGTCGTCCGTGGCGGCATCCGGTACGCCAGCAGCGCGCCGCGGCTGTTCGTCGCCGCAGGCGACAGCCGCCAGCAGCTGCGCAACGACCTGGCCATGCAGACCGCCGACGACGTGACCGCGACACTCGGGACGATGAAGGGCGTCATGGTCAAGCTCGGTCAGATGGCCAGCTACGTCGACGACGGGCTGGCCCCGTCGGTGCGGCGTACCCTGGCCCGGCTGCAGGACAGCGTGCCGCCGATGAGCGCCGAGCTGGCCGCCGGCATGATCGAGGATGAGCTCGGCCTGCCGCCCGAGCGCGCCTTCGCCCGCTGGGACCCGGAGCCGATCGCCGCGGCCTCGATCGGGCAAGTGCACCGGGCCATCACCCGCGACGGGCGGGCGGTGGCCGTCAAGGTGCAGTACCCGGGGATCGCCGAGATGATGGCCGCGGACCTGGACAACGTGTCCCTGCTGCGCAGGATGCTGCGGGTCACCGCGCCGAGCCAGGATGTGGACGGGCTGATCGCGGAACTACGGGAGCGGGTGCTCGAGGAACTCGACTACCGGCGCGAGGCGGCGAACCAGCGGATGGTGCACGACTATTTCTCCGGCCACCCGGCCATCGGCGTACCGGCCATCGTGGACGAGCTGTCTACCCGCCGCGTGGTGACCAGCGAGCTGGCCATCGGCACGCGGTTCGCCGACATCGCCGCCTGGCCGCAGGAGGAGCGCGACCTGGCAGGCGAGGCGCTCTACCGGTTCGTCTTCCGCAGCCTGTACGAGCTGCGCGCCTTCAACGGAGACCCGCACCCGGGGAACTACCTGTTCCACGGCGCCGGCAAGGTGACCTTCCTGGACTTCGGGATGGTCAAGCACTTCACCGGGCCAGACCTGCTGCCGCTCATGGACATGGCGCGCAACCTGTGCGTGAACGACGACCCCGCGCGGTTCCGCGGCAGCCTCGAGGAGGCCGGCTTCCTGGTACCGGGGGCGCCACTGACCGACGAGCAGATCGCCGACCACCTCGCGGTGTTCTACCAGCTCATCCGCGAGTCCAAGCCGGTGACCGTGACCAGCGAGTACGCCTCTTCGGTCGTGCGCCGGTTCTTCGATCTGCGCAGCCCGGTTTCCCAGTACGCGCGGATCCCGAGGTCCTACGTGATACTCCAGCGGATCAACCTCGGCCTGTTCGCGTTGCTCGGCGACATAAAGGCAACGGCCAACTGGCGCTCCATCGCGGAAGAGATCTGGCCATTCATGCAGGCACCGCCGTCCACGCCGATGGGTGAGGCGGAACTGCCGTGGCTGACCAGCCGCGCGGTACCGGACCTGGCCCTGTAGCATCGGCATCCTGGCCGCGGGCGAATCCGCGGCCGCACATGCCCACGGGGCGGCGGGAGGCGTAGTGAAGGTCCTGATCACGGGCGGAGCCGGCTACATCGGCAGCACCGTCGCGTCGGCCTGCCTGGACGCCGGGATCACGCCGGTGATCCTGGACAGCCTGGTGACCGGCCGGAGCGAGTT